>CAZJCZ010000010.1:23457-24614 GCA_964544575.1 uncultured Flavobacteriaceae bacterium
CAAATCTCGCCGATGAGATTGCAACGACCGATCAATTAATACAATTAATTAATGATCATCGTCTGAGTATCGGCAAACCTCTATTAATTAGAAATTCAACCGCAGATAAATTGGCCGCTGAACACACTATTTATATGACCTCAAAAGAAGATGTCAATAATGACAACTTTGAAACTAGATGGGAAGCGCTCGAGCAAAAAGTAAATGCTGAAGAAATTTCAGAGAATATGGGAATTGACCTTAGTGCTCAAAAAGCTATGGATGCTTGTTTGAACAACATATGGTTAAAAGTAAATGTCGAAGGCGACTATACCCATACCGGTATTGCAGTTAAAAAAGATAATAAAGGTAGATATTACTACACACAAATTTTTTATCGCTAAGTCAGCAATCCACATCACTTAAAAAATAGCTTTAGATTAATAATCTAAAGCTATTTTTAATTTTACATCCTGCCAATTCACTATATAAACATTTTATACTTATTTTTACCTTCTAAACTTGAAAATAAGTATGAGTATATATGATGTAGCCATTATTGGTTCTGGTCCTGGAGGATATGTGTCTGCAATTCGCTGCGCCCAATTAGGTATGAAGACTGCAATTGTTGAAAAATACAATACCCTAGGTGGTACTTGTTTAAATGTAGGTTGTATTCCTTCGAAAGCATTATTAGATTCTTCTCATCACTACGATGATGCCATAAAACATTTTGAAGAACACGGTATTGAAATATCAGGTGATATAAAAGCGAATCTTGAAAAAATGATTGCCCGTAAACAAAATGTTGTTGACCAAAACACAGCGGGCATCAAATATTTAATGGATAAAAACAAAATTGATGTTTACCATGGCTTAGGGTCTTTTGTAGATGCTACTCATATCAATATCGCTAAAGCGGATGGTAAATCCGAACAAATAGAAGCTAAAAATATTATTCTTGCCACAGGTTCTAAACCATCTACTTTGCCTTTTATTTCGATTGACAAAAATCGAGTAATTACTTCGACAGAAGCGCTAAGCTTAAAAGAAATTCCAAAACATTTAGTAGTAATTGGTGGGGGTGTGATAGGATTGGAATTAGGACAGGTATATCGTCGATTAGGTTCAGAAGTTTCCGTTATTGAATTTATGGACAGGATCATTCCAACCATGGA
>CAZJCZ010000010.1:24714-26128 GCA_964544575.1 uncultured Flavobacteriaceae bacterium
AATATTTATGCTATTGGTGATGTTGTTAGAGGGGCTATGTTAGCACATAAAGCGGAAGAAGAAGGAGTTTTTGTTGCCGAAACGTTGGCTGGACAAAAACCTCATATAAATTACAATTTAATTCCCGGTGTAGTATATACCTGGCCAGAAGTTGCTGCAGTTGGTAAAACCGAAGAAGAATTAAAAGAGGCGGGTATAAATTATAAATCTGGTCAATTTTCCATGCGGGCTTTGGGTCGCTCAAGAGCCAGTGGTGATACTGACGGATTTGTAAAAATATTGGCTGATGCTACAACCGATGAAGTACTAGGAGTACATATGTGTGGCGCCCGTGTAGCAGATCTTATTGCTGAAGCCGTTACTGCCATGGAATTTAGAGCTTCAGCTGAAGACATTGCACGAATGAGTCATGCACACCCAACCTACGCTGAAGCTGTTAAAGAAGCTGCCCTTGCCGCTACTGAAAATAGGCCATTACATAGTTAAATCATATAAAGAGATGAGATTAATTAAGGTATTTTTGATTATAACAGTATTATTTTTGAGTGCTTGTAAAACACAAAAAATCTCATCTTTAAATTATGAAACTTCAAAGGCCGAGATTACTACCATGTTGTTACAAACTGCAGAAGATTGGAGTAAAGGTGATCTGGAAGCTTTTATGCAAGGATATTTAAAATCTGATAGCCTAAAGTTTGTTGGAAGCAGCGGAATTACTTATGGATGGCAACAGACCTTAGATAATTACAGAAAAGGATACCCCACCAAAGATCATACAGGTACTTTGACATTTAATTTATTAGAATTTGATCAATTATCAAGTGATGTTTTTTTAGTAATTGGTGAATTTCATTTAAAACGAGTTGTAGGCGATGCAGATGGTATGTTTTCAATTATTTTAAAACATGTTAATGGTGAATGGAAAATAATTGCGGATCATTCGTCGTAACAGATCTTATTAATTTTAAGTGAGCTAAATTTAAACCAACTTTGAATTTATGGAAGAATTAACACTAACTACACCGGCTTTATTATTTTCGGCTATATCATTGATCATGCTTGCTTATACCAACAGGTTTTTAGCTTATGCCGCTGTTATTAGAAATTTGCATGACAAATACCTTGAAAAAATGGATGAGTCATTAATTCAGCAAATCAGAAATCTTAAACTTAGACTCAACCTAACACGCTGGATGCAAATATTTGGCATTACGAGCCTTCTTTTGTGTGTTCTCACTATGTTTCTTATATACATAGATCAGCACATAGTTGCTATTTGGGCATTTGGTATTGCACTGGTTTTATTAATTATTTCTTTGGCACTTTTAATAAAAGAAATTCACATTTCAGCACTGGCACTTAAGCTCCATTTGAGTGATATTGAGAGTCATATAGAAAAAAAATAGGTTTGCCA
>CAZJCZ010000010.1:26228-28237 GCA_964544575.1 uncultured Flavobacteriaceae bacterium
TTTGCCAAAGTGAAAAGAACTTTAATAAAAATAAATCTCGAGCTACCGTTAGATTTGAAAAATAAATTGCTGTCATGGGCACAACAATTTCAACAAATTGTTTATTTAGACAGTAATAACTATCCTCAAAAATATTCGAGTTTTGATGCGGTTTTGGCTATTGATGCTCATACTGAAATAGATTGCAATTATACTGACGCATTCAGAAAGTTAAAAGAATTCAAGAACAACACCAAAGACTATATTTTCGGATATCTTAGCTATGATCTGAAAAATGATACTGAAGATCTGACTTCTGATAATTTTGACGGATTACATTTTCCTGACCTATATTTTTTTCAACCTAAAAAACTCTTTTTTATTAAAAAAAATGGATTGGAAGTTCAATATTTAAAGGAGTTTGAACATGAAATTGAAAATGACTTAGCAAATATTTTCAAGCAGGATTTGACAATGGTCAAAGTTGAACATGATGTAAAGATCCATAAGCGAATCACTAAGAAAGAATATTTAAAAAAGTTAGATTTAATTCTTGAGCATATTCACAGAGGTGATATTTATGAAGTTAATTTTTGTCAGGAATTTTATGCTGAAAATGCTATTATCGACCCCTTAGAAGTGTATTTACATTTGAATGAAATTTCAAAACCTCCATTTGCAGGTTATGTGAAAATTAAAGATAAGCATATAATTTCCGCCTCACCCGAGCGATTTGTAACAAGAGAAAATAATAAGATCATTTCACAACCCATAAAAGGAACTGCTAAACGATTAGCAAACAAAAAGGCAGATAAAGAATTAGCTTTGGATTTAGGATTAGACGAAAAAGAACGTTCAGAAAATATCATGATCGTAGATCTGGTGCGTAATGATCTATCAAAAACTGCCATAAAAGGTTCTGTAACCGTTGAAGAATTGTGTAGAGTATATACATTTGATCAGGTACATCAATTAATTTCGACTGTTACTTCCTTGATCGATGAAAAAAAAGATAGTATTGATGTCATTAAAAGCTTATTCCCTATGGGAAGTATGACTGGTGCCCCTAAAATATCAGCCATGCAAATTATTGAAGCCCATGAATCAATAAAACGAGGAATATACTCAGGGGCTGTAGGATATTTTACACCTACTGATGATTTTGATTTTAGTGTAGTAATAAGAAGTATTTTATACAACAGTACAGAGAGATACTTGTCATATTCAGTTGGTGGCGCGATCACATCAAAATCAGAACCCGAAAAAGAATATCAAGAATGTTTATTAAAAGCAATAGCTATGAAAAAGGCGTTGAAAAATTAAAGTGCCTTATTCATCTTATTATTGATCTCATCTAAACACAAATTTCCAATACTACCTTCATGTGTATGATTCACAACTTTATCAGATTTAAATTTTCCTTCTTGAACTTGTTCTCCAACAATTCTATAAGCATCTCTAAAAGCTATTCCTTGTTGTACCAGCTTATTTACTTCTTCAACGGTAAATAAATAATCATACTTTTTATCTTCTAGAATGGTCTTGTTAACTTTCACATTTTGCATTGAAAATGTCAACATCTCTAAACATGATTTCAGCGTCTGAATACCAGGTATTAAACCTTCCTTAATCATTTGAAAGTCTCTATGATAACCACTTGGTAGGTTATTAGTAATCATAGTTATTTCATATGGCAAAGCTTGCAGTGCATTGCACTTTCCACGGATCAATTCGAATACATCAGGATTCTTCTTATGAGGCATAATACTAGATCCCGTAGTGAATTCATCCGGAAAGGAAATAAAATTAAAGTTCTGACTCATATACAAACAAATATCCATTGCAAATTTTGATAAAGTTCCCGCTACAGCACTGAGCCCAGTAGCTACTGCTTTTTCTGTTTTGCCCCTGCTCATTTGGGCAGCCACCACATTATATTTTAAAGTTTCAAAACCCAACAATTCCGTTGTAAACTCCCTGTCAATATTAAAAGAGCTCCCATAACCTGCAGCCGAACCTAATGGGTTTTG
>CAZJCZ010000011.1:0-26892 GCA_964544575.1 uncultured Flavobacteriaceae bacterium
AAGGTATATTCGTAAATTTTCTAAATGTGCAAAAAACTAGCCGGATGAAAATTCCGTTTGGAATTGCTCAAACTGGAAAAGCTTTTAGAAATGAAATCGTGGCAAGGCAATTTATATTTAGAATGCGAGAGTTTGAACAAATGGAAATGCAATTCTTCGTAAAACCAGGTACCCAAAAAGAATGGTATGAACAATGGAAACAAACAAGACTAAAATGGCATCTTTCCTTAGGAATGGGAGCTGATAACTACCGTTTTCATGACCATGATAAATTAGCCCATTATGCTGATGCAGCGGCCGATATTGAATTTAATTTTCCTTTTGGTTTTAAAGAATTGGAAGGTATTCATAGCCGTACGGATTTTGATTTAAGCCAACATGAAAAATTCTCAGGAAAAAAATTACAATATTTTGACCATGAAGAAAACAAAAGTTATATACCATATGTAGTTGAAACTTCTATTGGCTTAGATAGAATGTTTCTAGCCGTTTTTTCGCATTCTTTACAAGAAGAAGAATTAGAAAATGGTACTACCCGAACAGTTCTAAAATTACCAGCTGTTCTAGCTCCGACTAAAGCTGCCGTGTTACCCTTGGTTAAAAAGGATGGTTTACCTGAAATTGCTCAAAATATTATTGAGGATCTAAAATGGGATTTTAATGTAATATATGATGAAAAAGATGCCGTAGGACGCAGATATAGGCGTCAAGATGCAGCTGGAACTCCTTTCTGTATAACTGTTGACCATCAAACTATTGAAGATGACACCGTAACCATACGCCATAGGGATACGATGGAGCAACAAAGGGTTAAAATAGATCAAGTAAGAAGTATTATTCTACAGGAAGTAGATATACGTTCCTGGTTGATGAAAATGTGACGAAGTATTACTAAACAGGTTTCAACGTCTTTAAAATAAAAAAAGCTTCAAGAAAATCTTGAAGCTTTTTTTTACTTAAGTTGGTTTTAAAACCGATAGCCAATTGTTATACCAAATTTACCCACAAACTCGGTATCATAATCATTACCATTAAAAAGATTTCTACCAACTCCGAAATTAATCTCTCCTAATAAACCTCGATTAGTTACCCATTTACCACCTAAACCTATACCAAGGGCAAAGTCAGTAATTGTGTTTTTATCACGATTACTACTTACATTAAATATATCATATTCATTAATTGAATTTAACATACCAAAACCTTCAATAAAAAATCCAGCTGCATATTTATTTCCAAAGTAAAATCTATAATAAGGCGAAATATAATAGTTAATGTCATCACTTATATCTTCATCAAATGGTAGAAATACATTAACCCCTACAGCGGACTCTTCGTTTAAAAGCCTTTCGTAAGTAACTTCAAAAGCACCTATTACTAGATAAAGCCCGTTAAGCTTTACTTCATTTTGTTTAAAAGAATTTTCTTCAGTTTCTTGAGAAAATCCTACAAAAGAACAAAATAAGGTTACTACTAATAGTATTTTTTTCATGGATTGATTTTTATTTTAATAAAAATGTTACGGGGTAAAGATGCATATTTTTAAGTTATGGATGCGGAAAAAATCTAAAAAAACATCTTTGACTTATTATTCATTTATTAACATATAAACGCCCTTGGTTAACACTTCTTTATCTTTAAATTCATCAGTATTTAATACTTCGGTATATTGTTCATTTTGTTTACCAACATTAAGTTTAATTTTATCAAAAGAATAAAGATCCTCTTTTTGATTTGTTAATACAAGTGCGAAATAATTACCTTCAATTTCTTCAACCGCGTCTGTAGGTAGCGCCAAGCATTTTTTAGATGAAATAATTATTTCTGACTCAACAAACATACCTGTCACAAAATTAGTTTGCACATCATCCTTTATATGACCATGCACTTTTATTGTTCTGTCTGTGTCATTAACTGAAGTTCCAACTAAATGTACTTCTGCCTGAAAAATATCATTTGAGACTTCCGGTATTTTAAAATTTATAGACTGGTCTTTTTTTATTTTTAGGATGTCTTTTTCAAAAACGGATAATTCTAAATGAATATGATCAGTATTTACAATTTCCAATATTTCATCGGCCGGAGAAACATAAACCCCATTGCTAATATTAACTTTAGTAACAGTTCCTTGTATTGGCGCATATAGGTTGAAAACCGAAGTTATGTTTCCTTTTTCTATTGACGCAGGATTAGCATTCATCATTTCCAGTTTTTTATGTAAACCTTGATGTAATGCCAATGTACTTTTATATGTACTCTCTGCCTTCAAAAAGTTTTTTTGAGATGTTATTTTTTCGGTATAAAGAATTTGCTGCCTTTCAAACTCCGATTTTAAATAATTGAGTTGTTCGTTTACTACGGCATATCGTTGTTGTATTTCGACAAATTCAGTACTCTGAAGTGTTACTAAATGTTGCCCCTTACTTACTTTATCTCCGACAAGCAAAGGCGTTTTTTTAACATAGCCCCCCATAAATGTACTAACACTGGCTCTATTTTGTGGTGGTACATCTATCATGCCATTTGCTTTAATAGTTTCGTTAAAAACTTGTTCTTCGAGTACCCCGAGTTGCATTTTTCCAGAATCAAATTGAGCTCGGTTAACAAAAACTAAGTTATCATCGACTTGGCCATCTGTTTCTGCCTGTGTCTGCTTATCCGATTTCCCACATGAGACAAGCACTAATGAAAAAATAAATATATATATATGTTTCATGCCAACTTTGTTTCTATATTATTAAATAATTAATTTCAATGATCGTTTGATTGTATTTATTAAGATTATCAAGATAGTTAAGCTCAATATCTTTTGCGTTTTCTATGCTTTGTATATACTGAAAAAAGTCTATTTCACCTTCTTTAAATGTTCTTTCTGCAGTTTTTATTATTTCCTCCGAAAGAGTTTTGCCTTGAGTTTCATAATAATTAATAGCGTCAGCATGCTGCTGAAGCTTTCCTATTAGCCTATTGTTTTTAGCATTTAATTTGACCCTGTATTCTTTCTGTTGCTGCTCAACAATATTTTGTGCTATTTTTGAAGCTTTTATTTTTGATGCATTTCCGCTAAACAGGAGAGGTATTTTAAGACCTAATTGATACCCCTTCAAATCACCATTTAACGTACTGTTGCTGCCTTGAAAGTATTCTACACTTACATCTGGTAGTAATTGTTGCTTTTCTTGTTGATGTAATGCTTTATAAAACGCTTTGGAATCTTCAAAATATTTTAATCCAATATTACTTTCAATTGATGAGGTATTAAGGCTCAACCTCGATGAAAGTTTATCAGCGATGGTTATAGAATCTACTTGTACTAGTTCCTTAAGTTGCTCATAATTTAGATCCACCTCTTTTAACGTTTGCTTGTATAACGTATTTAACTGTTTTTGCTTAGATTGAGTAGTGATCATTTCTAAATAATTGGTTTCACCCAATTCAAATCTGCGTTGAGCAGCTTGTGCAAAATTTTGATATAATCTATCTAAAAATTGATATGTTTTAGCCTTGTCTTTAGCATATCTCAAATTATAAAAAGCTAAAGACACATCTCTTTTAAGCATTTGAAGCTTTTTATTATAATTAGATATTTCTATTTTATTTTGTGCTTTGGTTACTTTTTTATTGGCGAAATAAACCGTTGGGAACCTAAAGTCTTGTTGAATTCCGAAAACTTTTAAAGCTCTATCGTTTATGGCCAAATTACTTTCATCATAATTATAATACACTGATGTTTTATCAAAACTAAAGGAGCTCCCAACTAAGGCTTTTGCTTCATCCACTTTTAAAGAGGATGCCTTTAAACCAGCGTTATTTTCAATGGCCAATGAAATGGTCTCGTCTACTGTTAACTCTTTTTGTTGTGCAATCATTGAGAATGAAAGAAATAGTAGTACCAATGAAACAATCCCTTTTTTAGGCAATTTTATAACCTTTTTTTCTTCAAACCAAGCATACAATACAGGAAGTACTATTAAAGTTAAGACAGTTGCGGATACCAATCCTCCAATAACGACGGTAGCTAAAGGGCGTTGTACTTCGGCACCAGCATTCGTAGAAATTGCCATCGGTAAAAAACCTAAAGCGGCGGCGGCGGCGGTTAATAATACAGGTCTTAAACGTTCTGCAGTGCCTCTTTTTATTCGTTCTTCAATATCCATGATTCCTTTTGCTTTAAGTTCTTTAAAATGCTCTATTAATACTATTCCATTCAACACAGCAATCCCAAATAGCGCAATAAATCCAACCCCTGCCGAAATACTAAAAGGCAAATCTCTAATCCATAAAAATAAGATACCTCCAACTGCAGATAGTGGAATTGCAGAATACACCATTAAAGCTTCTTTAATTGAACCAAAAGCAAAGTGTAATAGAATAAAAATGAGTAATAAAGCAATTGGCACTGCAATTAGTAATCGTGCTTTTGCACTTTGTAAATTCTCAAATTGTCCTCCATATGTAATAGTATAACCTGAAGGAAGTTTTATATTTTTTTCTATGAGCGACCTAACATCTTCAACCACAGATTGTAAATCTCGGTTTCTAACATTTACACCAACAACTATTCTGCGTTTAGTATCATCTCTCGAAATTTTTGCAGGACCTGTAGTATATTTTATTTCGGCTAATTCACTCATAGGAATTTTTTTACCATTAGCAAGATCAACATATAAGTTTTTAAGATTTTCAATACTTTTTCTGCTTTCTTTATCTAAACGCATAACCATGTCAAATCGTTTTTCTCCTTCAAAAACATTTCCAACAGTTTCTCCTCCAAATCCCATAGAAACATATCTATTTAAATCAGAAATATTTAAACCATATCTAGCAATTTTACTTCTATTATATTTTACGTTCATTTGAGGGAGTCCTTCTACTTTTTCAACAGATATATCTGATGCACCTTCAACATTTTCAATTAATGATTTTATTTCGTCAGCCTTATTTGATAAAACGGATAGGTCTTCTCCAAATATTTTAATTGCAACATCGGCTCTTACACCTGTAATTAACTCATTAAAACGCATCTCGATAGGCTGCGTAAATTCAACTTCCATACCTGGAATAACTGCTAAAGCTTCTTTAAATTTATCAGCCAATTCATCTTTACTTCTGGCCGAAGTCCACTCCCTTTTAGGTTTCAATTTAATGATCACATCGCTTTCTTCCATAGACATTGGGTCTGTGGGTACCTCAGCGGCACCTATTCTACTTACCACCTGGTCTACTTCCGGGAAATTATCCAGTAAGATTCGTTCAATTTTAGTCGTAATATCTATAGTTTTACTCAATGATGTTCCTGTTTTTAGAACAGGTTGAATCACAAAATCACCTTCATCCAAGGTGGGTACAAACTCACCTCCCATTCTTGTAAAGATCCAAAAACTTAAGGCTAATAATACTGCGGAAAGGGACACTACGATTTTTTTGTTAAGTAAAGCCCAGTGTATTGTTGGTGCATACAATTTATTTAAAAACTTCATTAGTACTACCGAAATATTTTTATCACTCTGCACTGATGGTTTTAAAAACATTGAGGCAATTACAGGTACGTACGTTAAACAAAATATCATAGCTCCAATAAGCGCAAAACTAAAGGTCAATGCCATTGGTTTAAACATTTTGCCCTCAACGCCACTTAATGATAAGATAGGAATGAATACTATTAATATAATGAGTTGCCCAAAAACAGCAGAATTCATCATTTTAGAAGCTCCTTTATAGGTTACTTTATCTATTTCGTCTTGCCTATCTTTTTTAGATAAGGCCAAAATACCTGAGCTGTTTGTCGTTATTTGATAAGCAATATATTCAACAATTATGACTGCTCCATCAATGATGATCCCAAAATCGATAGCCCCCAAACTCATTAAATTAGCATCGATTCCAAAGATGTTCATAAAAGAAATGGCAAATAATAAACTTAAAGGAATTACCGATGCAACTACTAATCCTGAACGAATATTACCTAATAAAAGAACTACGACAAAAATTACAATTAATGACCCTAAAATTAAATTCTCTGCAACTGTAAATGTTGTTTTGTTTATTAATTCACTACGCTCTAAAAAACCATTAATAAATACACCTTCAGGCAAGGTACTTTGTATGGAAGCAACCCGTTCTTTAACGGCCTCTATTATTTGTTTAGAATTTCCATCCTTAAGCATCATAATTTGCCCTAGCACTTTTTCTCCTTCACCATTTCCTGTAATTGCACCAAATCGATTGGCACTCCCGAAACCAACGGTCGCAATGTCTCTAATAAATATTGGAATTCCATTATTGTTTTTTACAACAATATTTTCAATATCCTGTAATGACGTAACTAAACCTTCACCACGTACAAAAAATGCTTTATTGGTTTTTTCAATATAACCCCCACCGGCAACACTATTATTTTTCTCTAATGCTTCAAAAATTTCTGCCAAAGTAATGTTCATGGCAACTAATTTTTGTGGATTTCCAGCAACTTCATATTGTTTCAAAAATCCACCCCAGGTATTGATCTCTACAACTCCGGGAATTCCTGATAATTGCCGTTTCACCACCCAATCTTGAATAGTTCTTAATTGTGTAACCGTATATTTATCTTCATAACCGGGTTTTAGATCTAGAATATATTGATATATCTCACCTAGCCCGGTAGTAATTGGACCCATTTCAGGTGTGCCAAACCCAGTAGGAATTTTCTCAGAAGCAGATTTAATTTTTTCGGCAATCAATTGTCTTGGTAAATAGGTTCCTAAATTGTCATCAAAAACAATAGTTACTACTGACAATCCAAATTTTGAAATTGAACGAATTTCCTGAACTCCGGGTAAATTTGCCATTTCCAATTCAACAGGATAAGTAATAAACTGCTCTACATCTTGGGTTGCTAAATTTCTAGAAGTTGTAATAACTTGCACCTGATTATTAGTAATGTCTGGAACGGCTCCAATAGATATTCTTGTTAACGAAAAGATACCGAAACCGATAACGAAAGCTATAAATAGAAGAATTATAAGTTTATTCTTCAAACTAAATTTTATAATATTTTCTAACATATTTGAAAGCTATAAAAGTAAAGCAAGGTATCCTTAAATGAATTTAAATAATATGACTTCAATCAGTAATAACTTATGTCAATCTGGGTGGTTGAAAGATTGTCGATTTTTCAAAATTAGACACTAATTCTTTATAGATGTAATTTGGGGATGTGCTATTAGAAGTCTGGCCTTTAATTCGGTAAATTGAAGTAATATGAATAGTTATAACTGTGTCAGAATAGTTTTGCTGATCACTAAAAGGTATTTTTGGATGCTCTTGATTCTCTTCCTTTTGTGCTTGTTTTTTTTCACCATAATGTTCAGATAAAAATTCTAAAAAATTATCTCCATAATTTTTTTGATGAAATTCAGCGTGTTTGAAAAGATTATTAACAAGCATAATATCATACATACTTATATTCGAAGATTGAATTAATAGTAAGCCTACGAGCAGTATTGATATAATTCTTTTCATTTAAGCGGCTAAAATACCAAATTTCAACTAACCCATAAGTAATATTAATTACCAACCTATTTAAAAACTTGCCCTCAACTGTATATTCCCGGTATGAATTGCATTTGATAATTCTGATTTTCTCCCCAAATAATTAAAATTTATATCCAAATAAGAAGTGATCTTCTTTTGAAAAGTTAAATTCCAGGTATAATTTGTTCCCGATTGCAAACCTTCCAACATTTGATACGCAACAGGAGAATTCAAACTTCCATTAAAATTATTAACGATTAAATTTAAAGAGGTATTTATTGAAAATTTCTGATTTCGAGCATATATAAAATTTGCACCTATTTTATGCAGTTTTAATGTCTCTAATCCATTTTGTTGATTTTCTTTTGACTTGAGATGATATAACACTTCGAATCTTGAATTATTACTGTATAAGAAGGATAATTTTGGGTTCAACTCGTAATTTTCTAATAAATAATTCCTATTCGAAAAATTTATCGATTCACTTTTATTTTCTGATACCAATCCCTTTATATCCATCAACCAAAATTTGCCAATTTTATGGCTGAATAATAATTGATGAGATCTTATATTATTATCCTGATCTCCAACAGAAAAAGCAGTTTTATTTCTAGATTTTAAATACGTATAAGTAGTTGAATATTTTTGTCTGCCTCTATTATAAAATAAACTGTTTTTAACATTCATATTTAATGTTAAAACATCATCTCCAATAACAAAAGGATTAAGCTCAAAATTATCACTTGTCCTTTTTAATTTACTGTCAATTAAAACAAATGATTGATTTATAAAATGCGATAGTATTTTTTTAAACCCATTTTGATTACTCCATTTCGATGGATTTAATGTTAAGGATTGACTAAATTTATTTTGATTGGTTTTGACAAAATTAATAGTTGGCAGTAATACTCTTAAATAATTAGCTTCATCCTGAAATTGAGCAATTTCAAATTCGTCAAGCTCCTTTATACTATTATTATTGTAGTCATTCCATGTGTAAAAGCCTAAACCAGTATCAACTTCAATATAACTATACTCTTGTTGTGGTAGTGATCCCGAACTAGTTTCATAAACAGTTTGTAAGGAAATAGCGTTATTAAATAGTTGTTGTCTATAAGTTAACCTTGTGTTTAATGATTCTTCATCTTCAAAATTCACATTGTCAATAGTTCTATAATTTACAAATAATGAAACATCAGAATTTTTGTTTTGTAATAATTTAGATCTTAAAAAATAAGTGTTTGCAGCATTTACTTGTTTGATTCTGTTTATTTGTAAACTATCAGTCCTGCTAAAATTATAACCCAATTCCGCATAAACTTTAGCCGTATCTCCAACGCCAAAAAATGCTTCATATTCTACTAATTTATGGCTAATATTAGATATAATTTGTGTGTTTTTATCTTTACGTTCATTATTTTCTAGGTTGAACTTTACACCAATCCAACTTTTATTAAAATGATGTTTTACCAAAGAATTCAACCTTGAAAATTTGGTCTCATTATTGGAAGCATCGTTATTCAAAATACTGCTATTTACATTGATCTTTGTATTACCAAGGATTATATCTGTTAAAAAATTGTGTTTATAACCCGTAAAATTATCACTGAAATCTAATTTTTCAAATTGGTACCTAATTATTCCTTTTTTAGAGTTACCAAATGATAAAGAGGTCGAGAAAAATTGCTGGTTACCCGAAGGATTTATCAAATCCCAATCTCTCGTAAATTCAACATTTCTAAATCTTTCAATGGTCTTAAAATTGTCAGAGATAAATTCGACGTTTACATCACTTGTCAATTTCCAAGTCTTATCAATTAAGGTTTGTCCCCAATTAACTTTACCAGCAAATCCTTGATTATCACCATCATCAAGAGAAGAAAATAAATTGACATCATTTACACTGTAAGCCAACTCTGAATTAATCGTTGTTTTTTGATTGGGATTATAATCAACACTAAACACAGCAATTTGTAACTTATTTGGCGCAACTAACTGTACAATAGGCTCGTATACCCCTTGCGGAATCCCATTAACAGGTGCTATATATTCATAAATTCTACCAGATGCAATAGTGGTTTGTATGCCATAATCACCTTTATTATCTCCAACATAGGTAAACCGAACTGTAAACAGATCATCATCAGAATTATTTGAGAAAACAAATATCTCTTCACTGTTTTGGATCTCTTTTTTATATAAGATCTTACCTTCCTCAAAAATATCAGCAAAAGCTGAAGGCACTACCATTTGTGAGGTGTCATCACCGGCGAGTGACAAGATCTCTTTTTGATTATTGTTAAAATCTTGCTCTATAGGTTGATTTTTGGCATCATTCTCATTGTAAAATCCAAAATCTAGTTTTAATTTTTTAGTTTTAAATGACGCCCCATTGTATGATACGAATCGAGTATAATTTCGGTCAGAAAATTGATATTCAACTGTAATTCTCATATTAGAAGTTATCGGATAGGTTGGTGTAAACGTTATTTCAGCAGTATTATAATCTATAACGTAATCGTTATTTTCTCCTCGCTTCAGAGGAATCCCATTTACATAAACAGTTTCAGAACCAGATATTAGTAGAATAAATTGCTCAACGTTTGAACCAGGTATTTTGTATGGCCCTTGATTCCCTTCTTGGCCCACAAATGTGTTATTTGCAAATTGCCCTCTAACTAAAGCTCCAGATGCAAATAAACGAATATCACTCTTTTCATTATTGATATTAGCGTCTACCTTGACACCCGCGACTTTTTTATTAAATTTTAAATATTGATTTTCGTTATTAGAAAAATTAATATCACCAGCCTTTATGCTCCAATTTTTACTAAACAATTCAATAAAAACTTTGTCAAACTCATCTAATCGTTGTGTAAACCCGTTTTCTTGCAATGGTATATTAGTGTCTGTAATAGAAGCTCTTATCTGAACATCTTTTGATAAAAACCCCGAAATTTGTAAGTCAAGGTTTGAATTCAAAACTGCATCTTGGTTATTACCAACTGTAAAACCTCTTGAGATACTACCACTTGTATTTAGACCATCAAAAGGTTTGAAAACACCTTTTTGAGTATTTCTTTGGACACTGTATAACCTGGAAAGATCAGTGGCCTTTGGTACTATCAGTTCTTTATTAAATTTAGAGTATACCTTTGTTAGGAATTCAGGTAAGGCATTATATTCAATTATAAGCTGAGTAAATATTGTTTTGTCTATAATTAATTGCGCCTTGTCGAAATTTACTTTATAATTAGAGGTATCTATTTCTTGATTTAATAGATCAAATACTTTAAAATTGAATGGACTAATACTAATTGAATCAATTTGTAGCGTATCAGAAACTATAAATACAGTTTTTGTTTTAAAATTTTTAGAATCTTTTTGTGCATAAGAAGAAAATCCTATTATAATAAAAAATATGCCTATAATTTTCTTCATCAACTGAACAAACGTTTTGATGGTAAAAATAGTCTAAAAATTAATTCGAGTAGTTTTCTAAAACAAACAGACTAAATTAAAAAAGTGATTGTTGAATTGGCGGGTTTTCATGTTCTAATAACCACCGTTTACGCCATAAACCACCTGAATATCCTGTTAATGAACCATCGCTACCAATAACACGGTGGCATGGAATTACAATCCATAAAGGATTTTTACCATTGGCGGAAGCAACCGCCCTTATTGCTTTAACATCTCCCATCTCTTCGCTCATTTTTAAATAAGACTTCGTTCTGCCGTAGGGTATTCGTTGCAATGTACTCCAAACCTCTTTCTGAAAAGCTGTCCCTTGAGGATTTAAATTTAAGTTAAACGAAGATCGTTTCTTTTGAAAATATTCATCCAATTGTTTCACGCATTCTTGAAGACATTCTGGTATATTAGTCGAACTTTCTTCCTCACTGTCCAAAACAGTAATAGATGATATACCATCCTCATCCCCTACAACTCTTGCAGTACCAATAGGCGTCTTATAATATGTTACTTTCTCAAATTCCAAATATTTCTATTGAGTTTTCTGTGGTTATAAGTGCTACTTCTTCAGGTGTTAATTTATAAATATCTACTAATTTATCCAACACCTTTATAATATAACTGCTCTCATTTCGCTTGCCACGAAAGGGTACTGGTGCCAAATAAGGTGAATCTGTTTCTAAAACTATGTTATTGATTGGTATTTCATGTAAAAATTTATCAATTCCTCCATTTTTAAAAGTTACTACACCTCCAATACCTAATTTCATGTTATAAGAAATAGCTCTCTGAGCTTGATCTAATGATCCGGTAAAACAATGAAAAATACCAAATAACTTATCATCCTTTTCTTCTTCAAGTATTTCAAAAATTTCATCAAACGAGTTTCTACAATGTATTACTATTGGTAAATTCTTCTCTTTAGCCCATTTAATCTGAGTTTTAAAGGCATCTTGTTGCTGTTGTAAAAAGGAAGTATCCCAGTATAGATCAATCCCAATTTCACCCACGGCATAAAATGAGCGCCTCTCTATCCAATCTTTGACTATTGTTAATTCTTCCAAATAATTTTCTTTAACACTTGTTGGGTGCAAACCCATCATTAAAAAAACATTTTTTGGATAATCATTTTCTAACCTTAACATAGATTCTGTATAACTCGAATCAATAGCTGGTATAAAAAAACGCGATACTCCATGATCTAATGCTCTGAGCATCATACTTTGTCTATCCTCATCAAATTGTTTTGAGTATAAATGGGTATGTGTATCTGTAATTGTCATGAAACCTTAGTTATTTATATTATAAGGATGAGTAAAATTAGAAATAAATAAAATACTCTTTTCTAAAATTCATAGTATATTTGATAATCAAGCAAAACTAATTATAATATGAAGATATATCATAATCCTCGTTGCCGAAAAAGTAGAGAAGGTTTACAACTATTAGAAAGCTCCCATCTAGATTTCGAAATTATAGACTATTTGAAAAATCCGCCATCTGAAAAAGAACTCAATGATATATTAACAATGCTAGGGTTTAAGCCAATTCAATTAGTTAGAAAAAACGAATCAATCTGGAAAGAAAATTACAAAAACAAAGAATTAACAGATGATGAGATTATTAAAGCAATGTGTAATAATCCTAAATTAATAGAAAGGCCTATAGTCATTAATGGTAATAAAGCAGTCGTGGGTAGGCCTCTTGAAAATATTAGAGTGCTTTTAAAATAATTTCAACCCGAGATTTCAAGAAGAAGAAATACCCAGAAACGCTATTTTATAATTGCATGAAAAAACTTAGATTTATCCCCCTTAAATTTTAGTCTGTTGAAAAACTTCATTCTACTCGTTGCTTTGTTTGTCTTTTCATATGGCATGTACAGTCAGAAATCAACCACTAATAGTATTGTTATTAATGGTAAAGTAATTGACTCTTTAACTCGACAATCTATTGAATTTGCAACAATTTCTTTTAATAACAAAGGAAATCTAAAGGGTACAACTACAGACAAAAACGGTAAATTCAAAATCAAATTAGCCGCTGGAATTTACACCATTAACATTCAATTTCTTTCCTATACTCCACGACAATTTATCAATAAGGAACTTAAAAGTGATACAAACTTGGGTGATATTCTGCTTTCGCTTCATACCGAAAATTTGGAAGAAGTAACCCTCGTTGCAGAAACAAAATTAGTTGAATTTAAAATTGATAAAAAAATATATAATGCTGCCAAAGACATTGCTAATAAGGGCGGTACGGGAATGGATGTATTAAATAATGCTCCTTCTGTAAGAGTTGATCAAGAGGGTAATGTTATTTTGAGAGGTTCTAATGCATCAGTACTAATTGACGGTAAACCTCTATTTGGCTTAGACAGCAGTACAGATATCTTAAGATCAATTCCGTCTAGCACTATCGAAAAAGTTGAAATTATTACTCATTCTGCTAAATACAGTGCAGAAGGTGGCGGGATTATAAATATAATCACAAGAAAAAGAAAAGGGTCAGGTTTAAGTGGTTCTCTTGATATCAATTTAGGCAGCCCTGATAATAATGGCTTTTCAACTTTTTTAAATGAAAATACAGAAAAGATAAATATATTTTCTACGATTAGTTTTAATAATGAAAAGAGAATATTGAGCACAAATATTGAACAAATCTATTTTGACAATTCTGATAATGTTACAGGGTTTTTTGAGGAAATTCGTAAAGACGAAAATCAACGTAATAGTTTTTTATTTAATATTGGTAGTGATTTTTACATCGATAATAATAATACCATAACTTCTTCTTTTTTAGTCAATACCAATAATAAAAATTATATATCTAATTTAAGCTTGGATGATTTTGATGCCACCAATAGTCTTCTGAGATCAGCTCAAAGAAATGTTGGTGATTTTGATGACATTTCTAAAATTGAATTATTTTTAAATTATACATCAAAATTTAATGATGACGGGCATCAACTTTCCTTCGATTTTAAATTTGACAATACAGTTTCTGAAAATGAAGCAGATATATTGGAAAGTACTATTTCACCTGTTTCTGAATTAATTAATCAAAAAGTAGATAAGAATCAAAATCTTGATAATTTTCTTTTTCAGTTAGATTATGCACTCCCTTTAAATGAAACGAAAAAAATAGAATTTGGATACAAAGGCACATTTCGCTTTTATGAAAACGACTATACAGTAAGCCAATTTGATGAAACATTATCAGATTTTGTGACTATTGGCGGCTTTGATGATATTCTAAATTATGATGAAAAGATTAATGCCATATACGGGCAATTCAATGCAATGCATGGTAATTTTTCTTATTCTTTTGGCTTACGTACCGAAATGTCAGATATCACAATAGCTGGTTCATCGAATAATATAATTAATAAAAGTTATACTGATCTATTCCCTTCAGCATCGTTGGGATATGAATTTGAAGATGGTGGTGTTTTAACTGCAGACTACAGCAGGTCAATTAACAGACCAGAGATTGCTCAATTAAATCCATTTATTTCTCTAAATGATGAGCGATTTCAATCAATCGGGAATCCTAATCTAAATCCGTTCTACCAGGATTATTTAGCAATTTCTTATGATTTTAGCTTTGAAAAATTGACTCTGATATCATCTTTTTATGTGAATAATTCAAAGGATCAATTTTTGACAGTTTTACAAAATACCGGGCAAAATATTGATGGTTTAGATATGTTTACAAGAACACCTATTAATAGTGGCGATAAGAATATTCTAGCAGTTGATATCGACGCATCATATAGTCCGGTTAAAGGATTAAGATTAGGAGCCTATTTGAGCCCCTATAATTTAGATATTACAAATACAATTAACAATCAATACGATTTTAATAGTTGGATGTTGTATGCTGAAGCTTCAGCATTAGTCACTTTAAATAATGGTTTAAGATTTCAAGCAAACTATTATTATCAATCACCAAAAACTGATGGGTTAACAAAACTCAAAAAAATAAACTTTGTCAATTTGACTATCAGTAAGGATTTGTTTAATAAAAACGCTTATTTAACTTTTAAAATAAAAGATGTTTTTAATTCATTTTGGTATACGATGCAATCTTATGAAGCCAGCACTAGTACTGTTAGAAGCAGAAGATATGATCAACAATTTTCTTTATCGTTTACGTACAGGTTTAATCAAAAAAGAAGAAGCGCAAAAGACCGAAGTGACGATATTAATCAAGACGAACTTGAGGATAAACAAGATGAAAAGCTATAAAAAAAGGGTTGACAAAAATCAACCCTTTTTAATTTATTTATGTTAAGAAAATTAATTCTTATTTTTTTTCGCTTCTCTTTTTAATTTAAATTCCTCTTTAATATAGCCTACTAACCAATAAGGAACAACAAAGGTTAATAAAAATATCAATAACCAAAATCCCATAGTAAAAACAGATAAAAAAATGATAAACCCTACAAATTGTTGAAATTCCATAATCGAGGTAACTTTAATTAGCTCCAAAAATAATACATATTTTTAATTTATCAAGTTAAGTTTTATTTTTTTTAAATTATATTAGTAATATTATTAAACCATTGATCTTTTTTATAGTCATAGTATTTAATAAGCTAATAATATATAGATGACATTAAAATTTACTTTGAGAATATTTGTGGCGATCATATTTGTTATGACCGTTAAACCTACTTTTGGACAAAATTCTGAACAGTCTGAAAAGGTATTACGACATCTAACTCTTAATCAACAAAAAATGTTGGAAGAACAACAAAAGTTTATTGACATATCTAAATTAGATTTTAAAAATAGTCTTTCTGTTGAACAAAAAAATATTTTAAGAAATAAGAATATTTCAAAAGATGAGAGGTCTAGATTATTAAAAACTTCGCTTTCCAATAAACAAAGAGACCTGATTCAATCAAACAAAAATTTGCTTCGAAACAAACGTTTGACTTTTAAAAGAAGTCTAAATAGAAGACAGGTAACCCGATTAAGAAGGTTTATAAATGATAGAGATATTCATGATAGAAAAAGGTTGGTAAGAAGAATAAGAAGATTAATTAGAGATAACCTAAATACGGATAATATTTAATGGATCATTATTAATATGAAAAATATACTATTCATTACATTTATTATTTTCTTTTCAGGTTACAATTTGTTTTCCCAAAATAATCAAGAACCGGATGAGGAAATTGAAAGTATTATAGAAGAATTAATATTTTCTGACAGCGAAAACTTATTGGAATTTATTGAGCAATTAAATAAATATCAAGTTCTGGTTGCTTCTATTGGATTTAACGACAAAACCTATTTTCTAGGTCGAGATCTAGGTATAGATCAATTAAATTTATCTTCACAAATATTTTATGAGCATTCAAGTGGTGTCTTTATTGGCGTTTCAGGAGCAATGTATTTTAAGTTTGATCCTAAATGGGATCTAACGACTATTATGGCGGGGTATGGCAACTATTTCGGGAAACACAAAAATCTGAGTTATGAACTAAGCTATAATCGATATATCTTTTCTGACCCCGAATCTAATGATTTTGAAAATAGCCTAGATGGTAGCTTTGGTATTGAAACTAAGGATCATTATTTTGGTATATCCGCAAATATGGCCTACTTTTTTGGTAAAAAACAAGGGTTTCAAAATAGTTTTGATATAAGTAGTGAAATTGAATTGTTTAAATTAAGTGAAAATTCAAGTATTTCAATAAATCCTTTACTAACTTTTCAATTCGGAAGTGAAAATATAGACACTTCAAGAATAGATGATTTGGTGAACGACTTCCCGATATTAAATATGATTATAGAATCGTTTGAGAAATATGACCTTCGAAATATCCAATTGCAGCTGCCTGTCAATTTAGATTTCAATAATTTCCAAGTTGAGGCTGGCTATAATTTTAATTTTCCCAATGCATTAGAATTCGAAAGAAATCTAAAAAATACTTCTTTTTTTAATTTACGATTGAGTTACATTATCGATTTACAATAAGTGTAAGATCTTATCTTTAGAATTTAATTATTTCACCATTTTTTTAACTTTTTATTAACTGATTATCGTTTAATCCTACATACTTTTCGGATGTCTTAATTTTTAATAAATAAGTCAATCTTAAATTAAATTTATTATGAATAATTATAGGATCCTTTTTAGTTTTCTACTGTTTTTTTTCTTTACTCAAATAACTACTTCTCAAAAAAATAATCAAAATTCATCAAGATCTAATAAGAAGTTTACGTCCGAAAAAAGTATTGAAAATCATTTTATGCAAATTGAAAAAAAATTAGGTTTAGATGGTTTGCAGATGGTTATTGTGAAAAATATCATTTTAAAATATAACGACAAAATAAAACTACTTAGAGATCAATATGGAAATGGCCAGATAATGATGGCAGAAATTAATGATATAAATTTGAAACGAGATGAAGAGTTATCAAAGGTTTTAACTGAAGATCAAATGGTTATTCTTCATGAATTTCAGCTGGAACAAAGAAAAGAAAGAGAAATTCAAGCAAGAAATAATTATCGAAGTAGAAACAGTAATAGCAGCAGAAGCAGTAATAGGAGTAGGCGTAGACAATATTAAACTGTTTTAACTTTTTTTTAACTGATTGTAAGCACGATTGTTTTATTTTTGTTTAACTTTTATAAATTTACATTAAACGCTTTAATTGTGTTTTATTCATAAGACAAACCATAATACTTTAGTCGAAATAGTTTAACAGTCATTAACACTAATTAACTGAATTTTATTTTTTTAAATTTTAGATTTGCATTGTTAAAAAATAAAACAATTGCCAATAAATTATCATATGAAAAAAAATATTTTAATCATAATTCTGTTTTGTATTTCATTTTCTATTAATGCACAACAAAGAGATTCTCAGACATTTGAAATTTCAGGTAAAATAATTGATGACGAATCAAAAGAGCCCTTAGAATACGCAACTGTTGTTTTAACATCTCTTAAAAGTAAAAAAGTTACGGGAGGAATGACCGATAGTAAAGGGGATTTCAATTTTGAAGTAAATGAGGGGATGTATGATATTTCGATTGAATTTATTTCTTTTAAAAATCATAAAATTCAAAATAAGAATATTAATGAAAATATAAATTTTGGCACTATTGCATTAATAGTGGATTCAGAGGCATTGGATGAAATTGAAATTATTGCTGAAAAAAGTACTGTTGAAATTCACTTAGATAAAAAGATTTATAATGTCGGTAAAGATATGACTGTTAAAGGTGGTACTGCCTCCGATGTATTAGACAACGTACCCTCTGTTTCAGTTGATGTAGAAGGAAATGTTAGTTTACGGGGTAACGAAAATGTACGGATTTTAGTCAATGGAAAACCTTCCGGTTTGGTAGGTTTAAGTGGTACCGATGCATTACGCCAATTACCGGCAGACGCTATAGAAAAAGTTGAAGTAATTACTAGCCCTTCTGCACGTTATGATGCCGAAGGCACTGCCGGAATTTTAAATATTATTCTCCGTAAAGGCAAAGCGCAAGGATTTAATGGTTCTTTAATTACATCAATTGGAAACCCGGATAATTTTGGAGTCTCTGCTAATTTAAATTACCGTACTAAAAAGTTCAATTTATTTGGAAATACAGGTTATAATTATAGAAACGCCCCAGGAAATTCACACAACAATACTACGTATTTTGATGAATTTGAAAATATTTTGAACTATAGAAACGAAGATAGAGAATATGATCGTGAAAGGAAAAGTTTCAATAATAGAGTTGGAATTGAATATTTTTTATCAGACAAAAGTTCAATTACAGGATCTTTTCTATATAGGAAATCTGATGGCGATGATCTTTCCACAAATCTAATAACTGAACTAAATAGCAACAATAATTTAGAATCTAGCAGTATTCGACAAGAAAACGAAACTGAAGAGGATAAAACTGTTGAGTATAATCTCAATTATACCAAAGATTTTAATAAATCAGGGCATAAATTAACGCTGGATTTTCAATATGGGGAAAGTAAAGAAAATAATTTTAGTTATATCACTGATAATGAAAGTTATCCTTCATTTTTTGAAAATGAACCTGAACGTAACACAACGGAAGAAAAAGATTCAGAAATTCAATTTAAAGGTGATTACACTTTACCTATTGGTGAAAACACTCAGTTTGAATTTGGATTTAATATTAATTTAGATGAGCTTAATTCTGATTATTTAGTTGAAGAATTTGATTCGGATTCGAATCAATTCATCAACAATACTAATTTTTCTAATACTTTAGAATTTGAACAAAACATATATGCATTGTATTCTCAATATGGGAAAAAAATAAATAAGTTTTCATATTTATTAGGGTTACGTATGGAAAATACTGATAGAAAAATTAACTTGATACAAACGAATGAAATTTATAATAAAAACTTTACTGAATTCTTCCCTACCGTAAATTTAGGATTAGAATTTGATGATTCTGAAAGTTTAACATTGGGTTATAGTAGAAGATTAAGACGACCACGTCACTGGTTCTTAAACCCCTTCGAATCACGTACAAGTGAAACTTATATAAGAAAAGGTAATGTAAATTTAGATCCGACCTATACAAATTCATTTGATCTTGGATATTTAAAACGCTGGGAAAAGTTCACTTTAAATTCATCGATTTACTACCAGCATGCCACTGATAATATTGAAATGGCTCAAAATGAGGAATACAGAGATGTTAATGGTGTTGAAACACTGGTAATTATAAGAACTCCAATTAATTTGAGTTCACGAGATCGATATGGGTTTGAATTTACGGCTAATTATAATCCTTTTAAATGGTGGAGGTTATCGAACAGTTTCAACTTTTTTAAATCAATAACAGACGGAGATTTTGACGGAATAAATTACGATTCAGAAGATGTAAGTTGGTTTACAAGACTAAACTCACGAATCACTTTGCCAGGAAAAATTGACTGGCAAACGAGGGCAATGTATAGAGGCCCTCGGGAAACTGCACAATCAAAACGTGACGGAATGATTAGTGTAAACCTGGCATTTAGTAAAGATATTTTAAACGAAAAAGGAACTCTATCCTTAAATGTAAGTGACTTATTGAATTCAAGAAAACGAAAATCTACTAGTTATTCTCCTACAACTGTTTCAGAGGGCGAATTTCAATGGAGACAAAGACAAATTAGATTGAGTTTTACTTACAGATTTAATCAAAAAAAGAATAAACAAAATCGTGAAAGAAATTTTGATGATGGTGACGGTGGTGGCGAAGAATTCAGTAGTTAATATATGGGTACTAAAGATGATTCATAAATTCAATTAGGAAAAAATGATCTTGCCTAAAAAATCTGTTGGACGAGTGGAACTGTCTTTTATTTTACATTAGTTACGATAGATCAAGTTGAATGTTAAGATTAGGTGTTTCTATTTAAATAGCAGGTGTAATACAGTCTGGAGTTGAATATGATCAGGATTTATATTTAACAGAAAATGATATCATTGAAAAATATGCTGTTGTAAAATAATCTAGCATAAATAAACTTTGACAGGGTTAGCAAATGCTAGCCTTTTTTTATGCTTTTGAAATTCATAATTAGTAACTTTGTTTTTGATAATAAAACTACACATATCATGAAATTCAGAATTGAAAAAGATACTATGGGTAAGGTTGAAGTACCTGCCGATAAGTATTGGGGGGCACAAACAGAACGATCTCGAAATAACTTTAAAATAGGTCCTTCAGCTTCAATGCCTTTAGAAATTGTATATGGATTTGCTTACCTTAAAAAAGCAGCGGCACATGCTAATTGTGATTTAGGAGTTTTGGCCAAAGATAAGCGTGATCTAATATCAAATGTATGTGATGAAATTCTTGCTGGCAAACTTGATGATCAATTTCCGTTGGTAATTTGGCAAACAGGTTCGGGTACACAAAGTAATATGAATGTTAATGAGGTCATAGCAAACCGAGCTCATGAAATGGCAGGAAATGTAATTGGAGAAGGTGATAAAACTATACAGCCTAACGACGATGTAAATAAATCACAATCTTCAAATGATACCTTCCCAACCGGAATGCATATTGCTTGTTATAAAATGATTGTTGAAATAACCATTCCTGGAGTGGAGAAATTAAGAGATACACTACAATTAAAATCTCAAGAGTTCAAAAATGTAGTTAAAATAGGACGTACTCACTTAATGGATGCAACTCCCTTAACAATTGGTCAAGAATTTTCTGGTTATGTTTCTCAATTAAACCATGGTTTAAAAGCACTGAAAAATACATTAGCTCATCTATCTGAACTTGCACTTGGCGGAACTGCCGTAGGTACCGGATTAAACACTCCTAATGGTTATGACGTCTTGGTAGCAAAAAAAATTGCTGAGTTTACAGAACTACCTTTTATTACGGCCGAAAATAAATTCGAAGCACTAGCGGCACATGACGCTCTCGTTGAATCTCACGGAGCTTTAAAACAATTAGCCGTTTCTCTCAATAAAATTGCAAATGATATTCGCTTAATGGCTTCTGGACCTAGATCTGGAATTGGCGAACTGATCATCCCGGCAAACGAACCTGGTTCCTCTATTATGCCAGGCAAAGTTAACCCTACTCAGGCTGAGGCCTTAACGATGGTTTGTGCCCAGGTTATTGGCAATGATGTAGCTATTACAGTAGGTGGTACACAGGGACATTATGAACTCAACGTATTTAAACCTATAATGGCAGCAAATTTATTGCAATCAGCACGTTTACTAGGAGATTCTTGTGTTTCCTTCAATGACAATTGTGCCGCAGGTATAGAACCGAACTATCCTAAAATTAAGGAATTATTAAACAATTCCTTAATGCTCGTAACCGCTTTAAATACCAAAATTGGTTATTATAAAGCTGCTGAAATTGCAAATACAGCACATAAAAATGGTACAACCTTAAAAGATGAAGCTGTTAGATTAGGTTATGTGACCGAAGAACAATATGATGAATGGGTAATACCTGAGGATATGATAGGTACTTTAAAATAAAGTATAAATAAAAAAGCATCGAAATATTTCGATGCTTTTTATTTTATCAAATCATAAGATTGTTTTGCGATTTCAAGTTCCTCATTGGTTGGTATTATAAGAATCTTCGTTCTAGAATTTTCCGAATGAATTTCGGTTATCTCCTTAGCTCTTACTTTGTTTTTAATTTCATCTAATTCTATACCGAAAAAATCCATATTATTACAAACCAATTTTCTAATTACATCAGAGTTTTCTCCTATACCGGCAGTAAACACAATAGCATCTAATCCATTCATAAATGCCGAATAGGCACCAATATACTTTTTAATCCGATAAGCATTCATATCCAACGCTAACTGGCATTCTTTATTTCCTTTTTCGGCTTCAGCTTCGATATCACGTAAATCACTATAACCGGTTAAACCAAACATACCGCTTTCTTTATGAAGCATATTTTTAACTTCACGTAATGTGTAACCTAATTTATCCACTAAATAAAATATAATGGCTTGATCCATATCTCCACTTCTGGTTCCCATTATAAGCCCGGATACAGTCCCAAAGCCTAAGCTATGGGCAAGACTCTTACCATTTTTAATAGCGGTCATACTGCAACCATTACCTAAGTGAATAGTGATAATTTTAGAATTTTTAATCCCGAGAAATTCAATAGCTTTTTCTGATACATATTTATGACTAGTTCCGTGAAATCCATATACACGAATTTGGTTTTCATCTAAAAACTTTGTCGGAATAGCGTATTTATAGGCCTCAATTGGCATAGTTTGATGAAATGCCGTATCAAAAACTACAATTTGAATGGCATCCGGAAAAATTGTCTCAGCCACCTCAATTCCCTCTAAATTTGCTGGGTTATGTTGAGGCGCCAGGGAAAACAATTTTCTAATCTTATCTTTTACTTCTTTATTTACTATTGTTGTATCAGAAAATGAACTACCACCATGAACCACCCTATGCCCTACCGCTTCAATTTCTGAAGTACTCTTTATTACACCAATCCTCTCATCTAGCAAAAGATTTACAATTTTTTCCAACCCTATTTTGTGGTTGGGAATATCTGAAACTTCATTGATCTTATTATTTGCTGATCTGAAATGAATTTCGGCATCCTTTAAACCAATTCTTTCTACAAGACCTGAGCATATCACATCTTGCTGAGGCATTGTAAATAATTGATATTTAATTGATGAACTTCCTGAATTTAAAACTAAAATTTTCATTTATAATTCTTGTGCTTGAATTGCTGTTAAAATAACCGTATTAAAAATATCATCTACAGTACAACCTCTACTTAAATCATTTACCGGTTTATTTAATCCTTGTAACATTGGACCTATTGCTAAAGCACCAGTTTCACGTTGAACAGCCTTGTATGTATTATTACCTGTATTTAAATCAGGAAATATTAATACATTGGCTTGCCCTGCAACTTCTGAATCAGGCAATTTACTTTTACCTATTGTTGCATCTACAGCAGCATCGTATTGAATTGGCCCCTCAACTTTTAAATCAGGACGTTTTTCTTTAATAATGTCAGTCGCATTTTTAACAATCTCAACATCAACACCCTTACCGGAAGCTCCTGAAGAATATGAAAGCATGGCAATTTTTGGATCCATACCAAAATTAATGCTTGAATCTGCCGAAGATATTGCAATTTCAGCCAGTTGCTCAGAAGTCGGATTAGGATTTATGGCACAATCACCAAAAACAGAAACCCGGTCTTCAAGGCACATAAAAAATATGGATGACACCACTGAAACATCAGGCCTTGTTTTTATAAATTGTAATGCTGGCCTAATGGTATGTTGAGTAGTGTGTGCGGCACCTGAAACCATACCATCGGCTAAACCTTTATACACCATCATTGTACCAAAATACGAAACGTCACCAATGAGGTCTTCAGCCATATCAATAGTAACTCCTTTGTTCTTTCTTAATTGATAAAGCGTATTAGCAAAATCTTCAAAGAATTCAGACTCAATTGGGTTGATAATATTAACTTTATCTAGATCAAACTTTAAGCCCAATCTATTAATTTTGCTTTCAATATTATCTTTATGTCCTAAAATAGTTAAGTCAACAATATCTATTTCAATTAACCTTGCAGCTGCAGTGATAATTCTATCATCATTACCTTCAGGTAAAACTATATGTTTTCGATTTTTCCTGGCTCGTTTCAATAAATTGTACTGAAACATTCTTGGCGTAATTCTATTACTTTCGAATGTGATTAGTTTTTTATTTAATTTATCAACTTCAACATACTTTTCAAAAGTAGTTAAAGACTTAGTTATTTTTCGTTTATTATCAGCATACATGTGTGACCGGACTGCCGCAACTTTATTAGCTACATCGTACGTCGCCTCTTTTACTAATAATATTGGTATTACATGTGATAACCCATTTATTAATTTAACTATTGGTTTTTCAGGTTTTATTCCTCCAGTTAAAACTATACCAGATATTGATGGATAATTTGAAGAAATATTAGCTTGTAATGCTCCTAAAATAACATCTGCCCTATCTCCGGGTGTAATTATCAAACAATTTTCATCTAGATATGTTAAATAATGTCTCAATTGCATGGCACCGACTTTAACGCTTGCCATTTGATTATTTAAATATTTTTTTCCAAACAAAATTTTGGCGCCCGTAGCCTGAGCAATCTCTTTTAGGGTTGGATTGCTTAATGACGGAATTAATGGAATAACATTTACAAAAACATCATTGGGTAAATTGCCCTCTAAGCTTTTCTTTACAATTTGGATATTACCCTCATCAACCTTATTAGCAACTACCGCTAACACTTCAACTTCTTTATCCCTAAAGGTATCATAAGTTAAGTGCATTCCACCGATAAACTCATCTAAGGTCTTCCCTACACCACTGGAAACAATTATAGCGGGAATACCTAAATTTTTCGCAATCAAAATATTGGCATCTAATTCAATGGCTGTACCTTCACCAGAAAAATCAGTACCTTCAACCAGCATAAAATCATTTTTCTCTTCCAGTGCTTTATATTTTTCAATGATCGTATCAAATATTTCTCCTTCTTTACCTTCATTCCTTTTGTTGATAAACTGAGTTCTTGTAAAAGCATATGCATCTTCAAATTTAATATTTAAATCAAAATGAGAAGTAATGGTATTAATATGGTTATCTTTTTCTCCTTCTTTTAAATCATCTATTATGGGTCTAAAATAACCTACTTTGGCTGTTTTTCCCAATAACATTCTCATCAAACCCAAAGCAACAAGTGACTTACCACTATTAGCTTCACTAGTCGCAATATAGATAGCATTATTCATACTTATTAAATTTGTTGCAAAATTACTTCATTCATTCCTAATTTGCCTTATAAATGGCAATAAAAAAGGGTGATTTTTGTAACATTTATTTGATATTGAAGAGCGTCATAAACCTCAATCAAAATATCTGTATCTTTGAAGTATCAATTTTAATTAAAATGATGGGGTTTTAATTTTTTAGATTGATTAATAAATGGAATATGTGTAACAATTTCAACAAAAAGTTTTTAGATGAAGCAGCAAAAGCTTCGAAGGACCAGAACATCGATAATGTAGATTCTACTCCGAATAAACATGAATTTATGGATGAAGCCATTCAAGCAGCTATAATGGGTTTGGAGGCTAATGAGGGAGGTCCTTTTGGTTGCGTTGTTGTCAAAGATGGTATAATAGTAGGACGCGGTAATAATAAGGTTACTTCAACCAATGATCCCACTGCGCATGCTGAGGTTTTAGCTATAAGGGATGCTTGCAATAATTTAAGTTCATTTCAGCTGGAAGGTTGTGTAATTTATGCTTCATCTGAACCATGCCCTATGTGTTTAGGAGCTATTTACTGGGCCAGACCAGATAAAGTCTATTTTGGATGTAATCATGAAGACGCTGCAAAGATTGGTTTTGACGATGAATTTATTTACAAAGAGATTCAATTACCAATCGAAAAGCGTAGTATTCCTTTTGAAAAATTTGCTCGCAATAAGGCTCTTGTAGCTTTTGAAAAATGGGAAGCTAAAGAAAATAAAATAGAATATTAACTATTTGTCAAGTTTCTAAATTTCTTCCATTACGCATTAGCTCAATGTTATCGAGGTAATTTTCGTATTCTTCTAATTTTGATATGGTATATTTAGTCTTTTTGTAAGGACTAAAACGTTTTTTCTTTCTTTTTTTGGGAAATAAAGATTCTTTTTCAGGGTCTTGATGATTATTCATGTTTAGCGTGATTTTTAATAAATAACGCTAACAAATCAATTTTTATTATATATATCTGTCTTTTATAATTGTTAAATGATGTTGTAAATGCCCAGAAATGATAAAACCTAAAGCCCTAACAGAGATAATACTACCATTAGCAGAACCAATTCTTTGTAATGCTTCATTGGTAAAACTATTAAACAAAAGTATTGTTGCATTTCTAACTGCAGAAAATTCTTCTAAAAGATCGTTATAATCACGAGTATCCCCATTGGAATTCTTCACATAATCATCCTCTTCAAATCCGGCTAGATCTTTTGCATCTCTACGTGCAAAGCTCAAGGCTCTATAAGACAATACGCGTTCTGAATCAATAATATGCTGTATTAATTCCTTTATGGTCCACTTCCCATCAGCATAACGATAGTGTTGTTTTGTTTCAGGCAAATCTTTCAACAAAGCTACGGCCTCAATATGTGTATCTTTCAAATTTTCTAAAATGCTTTTCTCATTATTATCCAATGCCTGAATATAAGGTTCATAAAACAAAGCATATTCATTATCAGGTAATGTTGTCATAAAGTAGATTTCAATTATCTTTACCTCAAACCTACATATTTTATTTTAAATTTACAGTAAAATTGAACGTTTATAAAGTA
>CAZJCZ010000012.1:0-26439 GCA_964544575.1 uncultured Flavobacteriaceae bacterium
GTTAAAGAAACTTCCGAAGAAATACTGTTTCCTTTTGTTTCTATGATTTCCTGAGCTTCTTCATAAGAAAATCGTCTGTCTGAATAAATAACCGTTCTACCAAACCATTGATTAATCAATTCAGCTTTATTATTCATTTCAAACACGGCAGAAAAAGTCAACTTTTCTTCATTTGGACGTAAGGAACAAACTCCGTTTGACAAAACCTCTGGTAACATGGGTACCACTCTGTCTACTAAATATACTGATGTAGCTCTGCTGTAAGCTTCTTCTTCTAAAACTGTATCTAGTTGTACATAATGGGATACATCCGCGATATGAATACCAATTTCATAATTTCCATTTGATAATTGCTTAAACGATAAGGCGTCATCAAAATCTTTCGCATCTTTAGGATCAATGGTAAACGTGGTGGTACCGCGCATATCCCTGCGTTTAGCGATATCTTCTTTGGTAATTTCCATTGATATTTTTCCTGCATCGCTTTCAACTTTTTCAGGAAATTTATAAGGCAATCCGTATTCCAATAATATTGAATGAATTTCTGTATCGTGCTCTCCTGGTTTACCTAATACCGTAATAATTTTACCAAATGGATTTTTGGAATTATCAGGCCAATTTGTAATTTTTGCTTGTACCTTATCACCATGTTCTGCCTTGCCAATGTGTTGTTTAGATATAAATATATCCGCATACATTTTAGGGCTATCGGGTATTACAAAACCAAAATTTTTATTCATTTGCAACACACCCACAAATTCAGTCTTTGCTCTCTCAATCACTTCTATAACCTCACCTTCAAATCTGTCATTGTTGCGTCTTCGATATACGTAAACTTTAACAGTGTCACCATCTAAACCCCTATTTAAATTTATTGTGGGTATAAATGCATCACGTTCTAGCCCCTCTGAAATAAAATATGCATTACCATTACTAGTAACTTCTAAAATACCAACATGATAATGCTCATTTTGGATAATTTTATATTTTCCTCTTGACGTTTCTTCAATTCTTTTGTTTTGTTTTAATTCTTCAAGTTTTGTAATTAATTGTTGTTTGCCATTTGCATCAGAAACATCTACTTTACTTGCAATTTGCTTGTAATTAAATGATTGTTGAGAATTTTTATTGAGTGTTTTTAAAATCTTAGCTGATAAGTCTTTAACAACACTTCCTTTCTTTTTATGAAAATTTTTATTCTTTTTTGACATGTGAATTGGAGTTCATTTGAAGTGCTTAAATGTACAAATAAATAATATGTATTATGAATTAAATAACTATTTGTATTTTGCCTAAACAAATCTTTTAAATCTTGTTTTATTAAATGAAGAATACCTGGTATATTATAATAAACCCAACTTCAGGTAATGCTGCTGCCAACAAAAAATGGAATAAAATAGTTACCTATTTAGACCTTTATAAAATATCTTATTTTCCTACTTTTTCTCAATATAAGCATCATGAAAGTGAGCTTGTTAATGATGCTATTCAAAAGGGTTATAGAAAATTTATTAGTGTGGGTGGTGATGGTACTCTGCATCACATCATTAATGGTATAATGACACAAAAACTTGTAGAAGTGGCAGAATTAAAAGTAGCTGTGATACCTATAGGAACTGGAAATGATTGGGTTAAAACGTATAGAATTCCTAAAAATATTGAAAATGCTGTTTCGATAATCGCTAAGGAGAATTCAATTAAACAAGATATTGGACATCTGCAATTATTAGAAACTGCTCAAAGTGTTTATTTTAATAACGTGGCGGGTATTGGTTTTGATGGTTTTGTAGTTAATAACATTAGTAAATTTAAAAAATATGGAGTAATGGCATATTTACTGGGCACTATTACGAGCTTCATGCATTATAAAAAAACCATATTAATAATAAAATTTAATAATCAAGAAATTTCTACTCAATCATTACTCACGATTGTAGGTATTTGTAAATATTCAGGTGGCGGTATGCAACTTACTAGTAATGTAAACACAAGAGATGGCTTATTCGATATTTCAATAGCTAAAGATTTTAAATTTTTAAACATGTTACTGAATATTTTTAAATTCTTTAATGGTAACATTGTAAAGCATAAAGAAGTTGAAACTTATAAAACAGCTGAGATCCAAATAACAGCTAAAGATGAAAAAACCTTTATACAAGCAGATGGAGAATTAATAGGAAGAGGAGGGTTTTATGCTAATATAATCCCTAAAGCTATATGTTTTATTATTCCATAAAAAAGGTCTTTAGAAATAATGCTAAAGGCCTTTTTTTATTCAATTTTCATTTTATGAGGGATAGGATTTTGTTATTTTAATAAAATATATAAACTAAAATAAGTAACAATTTTAAATTTCTATCGTCTTTAGATAAAAGCTAACCTATTAAAATGAAAAATTTTATTAAAATATTAGCTGGTTTCATTATGCTATTCTGTATTGGTTTATTCATCACTTACCAAAGTATTAATTATACTTTCAATAAAATAGAAAAAGAACATATTGTTGAGTCTATTTCAAATCCTATTCTTAATCAAACTTTTCGAATTAGCTAACATATATTTTATTAACAATCTATATAATAATTACTATTTATTTTAAAAATTCTAAAAAACATATATGTATATGATGTAATGTTAATAACAGATATAAAAAGTGTAGAATATATTTTGTTTTTAAGTTGTTAAATAAATGTGAACACTTTATCACTATAATTTTATTTATTAATTGTAGTGATTATCAGAAAATTGTATATAATAATTAACAGATCATTAATAATACTATTAACTATTTATTTTAATAATAATAATAATTTTTTAGTTCAGAACCTGTTATTTTTATGTTGATAATTTATAGTAAAAAACATATAAGTTTTAAACTTAAATAATATTAATATTTTTCATACTCTTTTTAAAGTATTTTACAATAAATCTTATTAGAACATATCTATAAGATATAAACATTTATGACTGTTTTTTAAGTGTTTCATATTCAAATTATTATTGATTTTAATTAACAAATGGTATTTATTATGTTAATAATAATATTATATAGTAAATTTGAATTTTAATCATAAATAATGAAAATAGCAATAGGTAATGACCATGCCGGTACTGATTATAAATTGGAAATTGTAAAATTTCTTCAGAATAAAGGTTATACAGTACTAAATTTTGGGACAAATTCAGATGAGAGTGTAGATTATCCCGATTTTATTCATCCGGTAGCAAATCAGGTTGAAAAAGGTGAAGCGGATTTTGGAATAATTATTTGTGGGAGTGGTAATGGAGCACAAATGACAGCTAATAAACATCAAGATATAAGAGCTGCTTTATGCTGGAATAATGAGTTAGTTTCTTTAGCTAGACAACATAATAATGCAAATGTTTTAAGTATTCCAGCCCGATTTGTTTCAATACATCAAGCCTTAGGTTTTGTTGATATATTTTTAAATACAAAATTTGAAGGGGGCAGGCATCAAAATAGAGTTCAAAAAATATCTTGCTGATTATTCTTTTAAAAAATGGGAAATCACCATTCACATCAACATGTGCATCATAAATTATCTGGTAGAAATTTATTTATTTCTATCATATTAAATATTCTTATAACAGTCGCTCAGATTATTGGTGGGATTATTTCTGGTAGTTTATCCTTAATTTCTGATGCAATACATAATTTATCAGATGTAATTTCTCTTATTATTAGTTATATAGCCAACCTTTTAACTAATAAGAAAAAACAAACTATAGATAAAACATTCGGTTACAAACGTGCTGAAATTATTGCGGCATTTGTTAATGCTTCTGCCCTTATTGTAATTGCTGTTTTCTTGGCAATTGAAGCCGTTAAACGCTTTAATAGCCCAATAGTTATTGATAGTAATTTAGTAATCTTGCTTGCATTATTAGGTATACTGTTTAACGGATTAAGTGTATTGCTGTTAAAAAAAGACGCCTCTCATAATATGAATATGAAATCGGCTTATTTACACTTGTTAACCGATATGCTAACCTCTGTTGCAGTTTTAATTGGGGGGGTTCTTATGAAATACTTTGAAATCTATTGGGTAGATGCAGTTTTAACCATTATTATATCTATATATCTTTTAGTAATGAGTTGGGGTATATTCAGAGATTCATTAAAAATTCTAATGCTTTTTGCTCCAGACCATATTAAAGTTAATGAGATAGTAAATGAGCTTTCAAAGAATGAAGCGGTTAGGAATATCCATCATATTCATATATGGCAGCTTAACGAACAGAATTGTCATTTTGAGGCACATGTTGAATTTAAAGATGATATAGTATTATCCGAATTCGATTCTATTTGTATAGAATTAGAAAAAGTCCTCCTAGAGAAATTCCAAATTAATCATTGTAACTTTCAACCAGAATACAATAGGAAAGATAGCAAAGAAATTATTATTCAAGACTAGCAAATGCAATGGATTCTTAAAAATTTTCACGATTTAACAATTGATGAATTTCATGATATTCTACAGTTAAGAATCAATATTTTTGTTGTAGAACAGAATTGCCCTTATCCAGAATTGGATGATAAAGATAAAATCGCCTTTCATTTATTTGGTATAAATAAAGAAAACAAGATAATTGCTTATACCAGAATTTTTAAACCGGGTGATTATTATAAAGAAGCAGCTTTTGGAAGGGTGGTGGTACACCAAGATTACCGTAATCATGAAATAGGTTTTCAATTAGTGGAACAAAGCATAATTGAAACACATAAATTATTTGGAAATACCGATATAAAAATTGGTGCGCAAACGTATTTAAATAACTTTTATCAATCATTTGGCTTTCATCAAGTAGGTGATGATTATATTGAAGATGGCATTCCTCATATTCATATGTTAATTAATAAGCTAAGCAATAATGAATAATCTAAAAGTTAAAATAAAAAAAATCACAAACCTTTCTAATGACTGGTATAAATTAGATAAGGTAAATTTCGATTATCAATTAATTAGCGGAGAATGGCAGAATCAAAATAGAGAAAGCTATAATAGGGGTAACGGGGCCTGTATATTATTATATAATTCAAAAGAAAATACAGTAGTTCTAACCAGGCAATTTAGAATGCCAAGCTATTTAAATGGAAATGGCGACGGCATGTTGATCGAAGTTTGTGCCGGATTATTGGATGAAGATGATCCAATATCTTGTATTATTAAAGAAGTTGAAGAAGAAACAGGTTATAGAATAAACGATCCCATTAAAGTACTTGAAGTTTATACCTCACCAGGTGCTGTTACGGAAATAATACACTATTTTATTTCAGAATATAATAGTAAAATGAAAATAAGTGAAGGTGGTGGCAAAGAGGAAGAAACAGAAGAAATAGAGGTCTTAGAAATAGATTTTAATAGCGCATTAAAAATGATAGATAATGGAATAATTAAAGACGCTAAAACCATTATATTATTGCAATATGCTAAACTTCATAATTTGTTATAATTCGGTCAAATTATTCACAAAAATAGTCAAGCCTTCCTATTTATTTTAATTGCTTGATTTTATATTTCAAATCTTTCTTCTTATCTACAAAACTCTAAGACTTTTTTGTATTTTAGCCTCTCTTATTATTAAAAATATTTAAGCAACATTATGGCAGAAGACAAAGAAAAATTAGCAAAACTGAAGGCACTACAATTAACCTTAGATAAATTAGATAAAACTTATGGAAAAGGTGCGGTAATGAGGCTTGGAGATGATATAGTTGAAGATATTGAAGCTATCCCTTCAGGTTCATTGGGCTTAGATATAGCACTTGGAGTGGGGGGGTATCCACGAGGTAGAGTTGTTGAAATATATGGTCCGGAATCATCAGGTAAAACTACACTAGCATTACATGCTATTGCTGAAGCACAAAAGGCAGGAGGATTAGCGGCTTTTATTGATGCTGAACATGCTTTTGATCGTTATTATGCAAAAAACTTAGGCATTGATATTGATAATTTAATTATTTCTCAACCTGATAACGGTGAGCAAGCCTTAGAAATTGCTGATAATTTAATTCGTTCTGGTGCAATAGATATAGTTGTTATTGACTCTGTTGCTGCACTTACTCCTAAAAGTGAAATCGAAGGAGAAATGGGTGATTCTAAAATGGGATTACACGCACGTTTAATGTCTCAGGCATTACGTAAATTAACGGCATCAATAAGCAAAACTCATTGCACGGTAATTTTTATTAACCAATTGCGTGAAAAAATTGGGGTCATGTTTGGTAATCCTGAAACAACGACCGGTGGGAACGCTTTAAAATTTTATGCTTCAATTCGACTTGATATTAGGCGTAGAACTCAAATTAAAGATGGTGATAGAGTTGTTGGAAACAGCACTAAAGTTAAAGTGGTTAAAAATAAAGTTGCGCCTCCTTTTAAAATTGCTGAATTTGATATTATGTATGGAGAAGGAATATCAAAAACAGGAGAAATTGTAGATCTTGGTGTAGATTTTGGTATTATTAAGAAAAGTGGCTCTTGGTTTAGTTATGGAGATACTAAATTAGGTCAGGGTAGAGACGCGGTAAAAACATTGATAAAAGACAATCCTGAATTGGCAGAAGAGTTAGAAGCAAAAATAGTTGAAGCTATTACCGCTAGCTAACAGGATGGTGTTAAGCATAAAAAAAGCGAACTTCATACTGGTTCGCTTTTTTGTTTTTAAGGATTATAATTAGCCCTTATTTACATTTTTTATATAATGTTCTAATGCCATTGTCATTGATGGTGTTTCTTTGGTAGGGGCTGCGATATCTATTCTTAATCCGGCATTTTCAGCAGCATTTATAGTGGTATTTCCAAACACCGCTATTCGGGTATCGTTTTGTTTAAAATCCGGAAAATTTTCAAATAAAGACTTTATTCCAGAAGGACTAAAGAACACTAATATATCATATTGAACATCTTTAAGATCAGAAAGATCACTAACTACAGTTTTAAATAATACTGCTTTTTCCCATTTAATCTCTAATGAATCTAATAATTCTGGAACACCTGATTTTAATTTATCAGAACAGGGTAATAAATAAGTTTCTGTTTTATGTTTTTTAATCAACAATGTTAAATCTTGAAATGTTTTCTCACCAACATAAATCTTACGTTTTCTGTAAACAACATATTTTTGTAAATAGTAAGCAACAGCTTCTGATTGACAGAAGTATTTCATATCATCAGGAACTTTAAAGCGCATTTCTTCGGCTATTCGAAAATAATTATTAACAGCATTTCTACTAGTTAATATGATAGCAGAAAAGTTCGAAAAATCAATTTTTTGGTTTCTAACTTCTCTAGCTATTTCCCCCTCGACATGTATAAAAGATCTGAAGTCAATTTTCACCTTTTGTTTTGCTGATAAATTAAAATAGGGTGATTGTTTGTTGCTTGGAGTGGGTTGCGAAACTAAAATAGTTTTTACTTTCATAAATCCTCATTTTTTTTTGTATTCCCTATACAATAAGTAATTTATATACTATCATATATGGTGCAATTTCAAGGGCGCAAAGATACAAAATAAAATAAAACATATTGCTAAAAATTAATTTTTGATTGTTTTTGATTTGTAAGACAAAGAAATAAAACAACAATAATCCTGCTATTATTATTAATATTTGTGAAAAAAATGCAGAGTTTATATAAAAATTTACAATCAAAAAGGGTAAAATCAATATTGAGAAACTACTTAAATAGCTCAATTTTAAAAAGGAGAAATATTGTTGTTCTTTTTCTATTTCAAACAATAGAGCTAAAAGAAAACCAAGAACAAATCGAACTATAATGTAAGAGAAAACATAAATTAATATTTTAAAGAAAAGTATTATATCACTATTATTGGACAATCCATATTGAATTACAGCAACAAATAATAAAAGTGAAATAACAATACTAAAAACAACAATAAAAATTACATTAAAAACAGAAACAAGCAGTGGAGATGATTTAGAATAGCTACCAAAATAACTAGAACTATATAATAAAGTCTGTAATTTGGTAAATTTTAAAGGATTTCTAATTTTATTAAATATAAGTAAGGTTATTACAATCAACAAAATAATTGTAATCCAATCTTTTGAAATAAATATACGCTCAATTACTTCCCCCATTTAATGTAAAAATACTTTGTTTTTATTAAACCTCAACCGAATAAATGTTAACACAAAATTAGCATTAATTTATATTATCTTTGCGAATCAAATGAAAATCAATGCACGACGCTTTAATTATTATCCCTACATATATTGAAAAAGAAAATATAGAAAATATTATTCGTGCGATCTTTTCTCTAGAAAAGCCTTTTGATATATTAGTAGTTGACGATAATTCTCCAGACGGAACTGCAAAGATTGTGTCTAATTTACTAAAAGAATTTCACGGAAAATTATTTATTGAAAACAGAAAAGAGAAAACAGGTTTAGGAGCAGCTTATATACACGGCTTTAAATGGGCATTAGCAAAAAAGTATGAATATATTATTGAAATGGATGCTGATTTTTCTCATGACCCAAAAGATCTGATAAAGTTGTACAACGCATGCGCAATAGATGGTGCTGATGTTTCAATAGGATCGAGATATAAGGATAATGAAGTGAATGTCGTCAATTGGGATATGAAACGTTTGTTATTATCTTATTTTGCTTCAAGATATGTGCGTTTAATAACTAGAATTCCAATTCATGATACTACGGCCGGTTTTGTTTGTTATAAGCGAAAAGTACTTGAAACCATTAATTTTGATAGAATAAAGTTTATAGGCTATGCTTTTCAGATTGAAATGAAATTTAAGGCCTGGAAACACGGATTCAATATTAAAGAAGTTTCCGTTATTTTTACAGATAGGGCTTTGGGTAAATCTAAAATGGATAGCTCTATTATTAGCGAAGCTGTTTTTGGAGTTATAAAAATGAAATTGAAAGGATTACCAAATAAAGAGATAAATGAATAGTACGTTAATCATAAATGCTCAAATTGTAAATGAGGGTAAAATCTTCAAAGGAGATGTTTTGATTGAGGGTAATGTTATTACAGAAGTGAGTAGCTCGAGACCTAAAGGACCTTTAAACGTAAATATTATTGACGCTAAGGGGAAATATTTATTACCTGGTATAATTGATGATCAAGTACATTTTAGAGAACCGGGATTAACTCATAAGGCAACTATTGCATCTGAAAGTAAAGCGGCTGTTGCTGGTGGAATTACCTCTTTTATTGAAATGCCCAATACCGTTCCGCAAGCCACAACACAAAAATTATTACAAGACAAGTTTGATATAGCATCAAAAACCTCATATGCCAACTATTCATTTATGTTCGGAGGCACCAATGATAATTTAAATGAGTTGTTAAAAACCAACCCAAAAAAAGTTGCAGCCATTAAATTATTTTTAGGATCATCAACAGGAAACATGTTGGTTGATAATGAAGAAACTTTAGAAAAAATATTTTCCTCAACTAATATGCTAATTGCGCTTCATTGTGAAGACGAACATACTATTCAAAACAATTTGGTTGAAGCGAAAGCAAATTTTGGAGATGATATTCCTATAGAAATGCACCCTGTTATTAGAAGTGAAGAAGCATGTTATTTATCATCGTCAAAAGCCGTGGCTTTAGCTAAGAAGACAGGAGCCAGAATTCATGTTTTTCATCTTTCAACAGCTAAAGAAACTGATTTATTTAGAAATGATATTCCCCTTGAAGAAAAACAAATTACAGCCGAGGTTTGTATTCATCATTTATGGTTTGATAATTCGTACTATAAAGAAAAAGGAACATTGATAAAGTGGAATCCTGCGGTCAAAAGCGCTAAAGACAAAGAAGGTTTATGGAAGGCATTATTAGACGATAGAATAGATGTTATTGCTACAGATCATGCACCACACACTTTAGAAGAAAAATCACAAGTATACTTAAAAGCACCAAGTGGAGGCCCATTAGTTCAACATGCACTTCTAGCTATGTTAGAGGCTGTTCATAGCAATAAAATATCTCTGGAAAAAGTGGTTGAAAAAATGTGCCATAACCCCGCAATATTATTTCAAATTGAAAAAAGAGGATATATTAAAAAAGGATACTATGCGGATATGGTGTTGGTTGACTTAAACGCTTCTCAAGAAGTTACTAAAGAAAACCTTTTATATAAATGTGGATGGTCTCCTTTTGAGGGCACAACTTTTAATTCAAAGATTACCCATACTTTTGTAAATGGTAATTTAATTTATAAAAATGGAAAATTTGATGATAAAACCAAAGGAATGCAATTAACTTTTAATAGATAAATGAAGCTTACAATTTATATATTTTTTATTTTTTTCACATTGGCATCCTGCACAAGCAGAACAATTTATAAAAAACCTGAAAACTTGATTAGTAAAGATAAAATGATCAACATATGGACAGATCTTTATATTTCGACGGGTGCAAAATCTGTAAAAACCAAAAAATTAGAAAAAGACAAAAATTATATCCCATTAGTTTTAGAGAAGTATAAAATTGATAGTATACAGTTTAGTAAAAGCAATATTTATTACACTTCAAGAATAGAAGAGTATGAAGAAATGTTTGAAGAAGTTCAAAAACGTCTTAATGATTTAAAAAACATTTACGACCCTGAAACCGAAATTGATTCATTAATAAGATTATCGAAGCAAGAAATTTTAGAATAAGAATTCTAATTGCATTTTTTACACATCACTTAAAAAGTTCTTACAGGTATATTGAATAGTATCTTTTAATGGTTCGAATTCAAAATTAAGAGTATCTTTTATTTTTTTATTAGAAAATATATATTTGTTATGAGCTGAATTGGCAGACTGCTTTGTTATCAATTGCTTTTTACCTGATATTTTATGCAATATCCATTCTATGCGCCAGGCCGAACTGCTTAATAATTTTGAAACCCTGATTGATGGTTTAACTCTATCAAGTCCATCCGCAATAGCAAAAAAGACATTTTTAAAAGAATCGTTTTCAGAGACCAAAATATATCGCTCGTTTTTAATATTGCTTTTCATCAATTTTATTATAATCGTAACTACATCCGTAACTCCAACAAACCCCGTAATACCTTCAGTATAAAATTTAAACCCTTTATATATTTTAGAGAACATTTCCCCCGAACCACTTTGCCAAAATCCTGAGCCAAATATGACCCCCGGATTAACAATTACAACATCTATTCCTTCTTGGGATGCACGCCACACCTCTATTTCAGCGCCATATTTTGTAATGGCATAACCATAGTTACTTTCTTCGGGATTCCAATCACAATTTTCGATTATTTCTTTATCAAATAATGGCTTACCTACAGCAGCTACAGAACTCACAAAACATAATTTCTCTATTTTATTTATAATACATAGATTCACGATATTAGCCGTGCCTTCAATGTTAATTTTTCGCATTAATTTGTAGTCAGCAGAGTCGAAAGAAATTAGAGCAGCAGAATGATAAACATGAGTTACCCCTTCAAAGGCCTTTGTTAAAGCAGGAATGTCATTAATATCAGCTTCAAGCCATTGAATGGAAGAATACAATGTTTCAAAATTATCTGTATAGTAAGAGAATACCTTTTTAACAGCAGACATATCACTTGACTTTCTACGAATAGCGATTACATCTTCCTTTTGTATTGCCAATTGGTATAGTAAATGAGAACCCACTAAACCTGTTCCTCCGGTAACTAAAATCATGCCCCTAATGTAAATAATTATTTAGACGTTTACATATCTTTTATAAGACTTCTTTTGTCTTTTTGTGATTAAGTATATCTTTGCCGAAATAAGAATAAACGATGAAGATTAATTTTGTTGAAGAATTACGCTGGCGAGGCCTCTTGCACGATATAATGCCAGGAACGGAAGAACAATTAAATAAAGAATTAACATCGGCCTATATTGGTTTTGACCCTACTGCCGATTCTTTACATATTGGAAGCTTAGTACAGATCATATTATTAATGCATTTTCAGCAAGCAGGACACAAGCCTATTGCATTAGTGGGCGGAGCTACCGGAATGATTGGAGACCCTTCTGGTAAATCTTCAGAACGAAATTTACTAGATGAAGACACGCTGCGTAAAAATATTGAAGGAATGAAAAACCAGCTGGCTAGATTTTTAGATTTTTCTTCAAATTCGCCAAATGCAGCTGCATTGGTAAATAATTTTGACTGGATGAAAAATCTTTCATTCTTAGATTTTGCCAGAGACATTGGTAAGCATATTACAGTAAATTACATGATGTCAAAAGATTCTGTGAAAAACCGGTTAAATCCTGAAGCGAAAGAAGGGATGAGTTTTACAGAATTTACTTATCAATTGATACAAGGGTATGATTTTTTACACTTGTATTCTGAAAACAATTGTAAACTTCAAATGGGAGGTTCTGACCAATGGGGAAATATAACCACAGGAACTGAATTAATTAGACGTAAAGTGCAAGGAAAAGCGTATGCTATTACCTGTCCTTTGATCACTAAAGCTGATGGAACAAAATTCGGTAAATCAGAAGGAGGTAATATTTGGTTAGATGCAGAAAGGACTTCGCCGTATAAATTTTATCAATATTGGCTGAATGCTTCTGATGCTGATGCAGAAAAGTATATTAAAATATTTACTTTTTTAGATAAGAACACGGTTGAAAAATTAACGTTAGAACACAAAGAAGCACCACATCTCAGATTACTTCAAAAAAGGGTAGCAACAGAAGTTACTCAAATGGTGCACTCTAAAGACGCTTTAGAGAATGCTATAAAAGCCTCAAACATTTTATTTGGGCAATCAACGGCTGATGATCTAAAAAGCTTAGACGAAAAAACATTTTTAGATGTATTTGATGGCGTTCCAAAGGCTGAAATACTTCTAAATGAGCTTGAAAATGGTATTGACATTATTAATGCTTTAAATGAAAAATCAGGTTTTTTAAAATCAAACGGAGAGGCAAGAAGAGCCTTAAAAGAAAACTCAATTTCAATTAATAAAGAAAAAATTTCTGAAGACTATCAACTTTCAATCAACGATTTGATAAGCAACAAGTATATACTTCTGCAAAGAGGCAAAAAGAACTACTTTTTATTGAAAATCTCTAAAAAATAAGAAATGTTTTTAATCAGCTAAAGAAACCAGTTGGTATGTTTTTAATATAAATCACTATTAATTTATTTGAGTTTTTAAGGCTAAAACAAACCGACTGGTATGTAAGTCTAATAACCTCCTTTATAATTTTCTTTTTTTATCGAACGTAGGAATTTTTAATGTTTGGGTGTTTTATAAGTGAAGAATACACACAAAAAAAGGAATCATGACACAAGAAATAAAAAGAAAATTGACACGACAAGTTTTAATTGATAAAGGATATGAATTAATAAACACCTATGGTTACCATGCAGTCAGTATTGACAATATTATCAATGAGGTTGGATTAACAAAAGGTGCATTTTATTACCACTTTGATAATAAACATCATTTTGTAGAAGCTATTATACAAGAAAGAATAAGCAAAGAAATTCATAGTAACTTCATAGAGCCTTTAAACGGAAGAGGAAACCCTATTTTTATCTTGACAGATTTGCTAGAGGAGAAATTACTTAAAGATAAATCATTAGACCAACATGTGGGTAGTTCTTTAACGAATTTTATTACAGAACTAAGCCATGAGGCCAATGATTACGATTTACAATTACAGTTAAAGGAAATATTAGACCAATGGCAAATAGCAATGATGAATTTGTTACACCGGGGTATAGAAGATTCATATTTAGATCGTCATATTGATCCGGAATCTGTTGCCGAATTTATTATCGTTTCTATAGAAGGAGTAAGAACAATTAAGAAAGTAACAAATAACAACGGACTTTTCTATAATTATATTCAACAACTAAAAAATTACTTAGAAACGTTGAAAATAACTAAGGAGGAAGAAGAAACTAATAAATATTATTTAGCTAGCTGATCAATAAATTACATCCCCTAATATCAGAATTATCAAAACGTCCCAGTACTTCAAAAGAACCATTAGCATAAGTTCTACCTAAATCTTGAGTAGCAATAAATGAACAAGAATTGATATTTGCCAAATCTATAATATTAATTCCACCTGTTTTATCGTGAGGTATTATTTCCATTGCATTTTCGGGATCACGAATCAATATTTTCATCCATGGAGGTGTTTTAAATATTCCATTACCTTTAGAATAAGCCTGGCTTAACAATTCGGTCATTCCATATTCTGAATGAATAGTATCCACTCCAAACCCCTTTTTCAATTCTTTATGTAATTCATCTCTAATTAATTCCTTTCTTCGTCCTTTCATACCCCCAGTTTCCATAATAATAGCATTATTGAGGTTAAAATGATATTGCTCTATTAGATCCAATAAGGCAAAAGAAACACCTATTAGTAATATTTTTTCTTTTTGAGCAGATAGTTCTAATAAAGAGTCTTTAAGTTCAGTCAGATTATCTAAATAGAAACCGCTATTAGGTTTTTTTGATTTTATAATTAAGTCATTTACCATATACACTAAAGATGAATCAGAACGTTCTAAATAGGAAGGAAGTAAAGCTAAAACGGTAAAGTTTGATATTTTTCCATAAAAATGTTCAAAAGCACTCAAATAGCTTTTTTCATATAATGACACATCAGTAAGGTAATGCTTACTTGTTAAATTACCAGTGGTACCAGAACTTGAAAATAATAGTTTTACCTTGTCTGTTGAACTAATAATTTTATGAGATTTAAAAAATTGAATAGGTAAAAAAGGAATTTCTTTACTGTTTTTAACTGAATTGATGTCAATATTTAAATAAGAAAGAAATTTTTTATAAACTAAATTGTTCTTTGCCTGATGTCGAAAAATAGATATAGAAACTTTTTCAAAATCATCAAAGGTTTCTATAGAGAAGATATCGCGTGTTAACATAACATAAGGTAGAACCCAAAAGTAATTTAAATTTACGCAACCTTTATAAGTATTTCGTATCTTAAATATAAAATTAATAAAATTCAGATGATTAAAAATATATTAACGTTAGCGCTGGTATTGCTCACAGTTTCTTCTTGTAGTTTAGAGGATGAGAATTCTAACTTAAGTATAGAAACGTTACCGATAAAGGAAGCAACGGTTCCTCAAGAATTTGAATATGGTGCAATATATATGCTAAAAGTAGTTTATGATCTACCTAGTGGATGCCATTCTTTTTATGATTTATATTATCAATATGAAAGTACAGCTAGAATTATTGCAATAAATTCTGTAGTAAATACTAATTTGGCATGTACTGAAGCATTAATTGAAAGAGAATATGAATTTGAGGTTAGTGTAACACAACAAGAAGATTATATATTTAAATTTTGGAAAGGAACGGATAGTACTGGAAATGATATTTTTGAAGAAATCATAGTACCGGTAATTCCATAAACTAAATTAAAAATATGGGTTTAAAAAAACTCATAAATAAATGTAAACAAAAAGATATTAAGGCGCAATCTGAAATTTATCAGTTGTACGCCGGTAAGTTATTTGCGCTTAGCCTAAAATATTCAAGAAATTATCAAGAAGCACAAGATAATTTACAAAATGGGTTCATAACTATTTTTGATAAAATAGAGCAATATAATTTTAAAGGTTCATTTGAAGGGTGGTTAAAAAGAATAGTAATAAATACAGTCCTCCAAACCTATAGAGAAAAGAATGTATTAAACCTGATAACAGAAGAAATACCCGAAGAAGTTGAAATAGAAGTTGATGATGAGCAAGTTTCACTCGAATTTTTATTAAAACTGATTCAAGAATTACCAAATAGGTACAGGCTTGTTTTTAATTTATATGTTTTAGACGAATATTCTCATAGAGAAATTGCAAATATGCTGAGTATTTCTGAAGGAACATCAAAGTCAAACCTTTCTAGAGCTAGAGTAATTTTAAGAGATAAGATTGAGTTAAGCAAGTCAACCGTAAAAAAAAATGAAGCGTTTTAAGTCATGAACGAAAGAAAAAATATAGATAGACTATTTCAAGAAAAGTTTAAAGACTTTGAAGATTTTCCACACGCTAATGTCTGGAAAAATATTGAAAAACAAATTTCGAAAAAGAAAAAGAGAAGAATTGTACCGCTGTGGCTTCGCTTCGCGGGGGCAGCGGCAATTCTATTATTGATAATTTCTTCAGGTTTTTGGATTTATAATAGTAGTGACAAGGATCAAATTGTTCCTAAGGAGATTATTATAACAGATTCTGACAATAATAACGATTTATTGAATGAGAATGACTCAAAAGATAAAATTGTAAATGAAGCTAAACCAAGCACTGCTAAAAAGAGCCAAGAGCAAAATTTAATTTCAAAATCAAACCAAGAAAGGGATCTAATTAGTGTTGTGAAATCTCAAACAAGGGATAGAAATATTACAAATCAGGAAATTGCAAATACGAAATCGCAAAAAGAAGCAAATAATGCTGTTGTTGCCACTAATATTAAGCAAGAAGAAGATAGTGAAAATAAGGTCAATAAAGTTGAAAATTTGCAAACCTCTGGGATAGGAATTGCCTTAGAAGAAGTATCTGATGAAGAAGAAACTTCTAAAAAGGATATTCAAACAGCCTTAGATAAAACTGATATAGAAGAAAAAAGCGTAGAAAACGAGAAAACAAAGTGGTCTATTGGTTCAACATTGGCACCGGTTTATTATAATACGTTAAGTAGTGGGTCACCAATTGACGGTTCCTTATCTGATAACGATAAAACAAGTAACGGTTCTGTTTCATACGGGTTAAAGGTAAATTATAAATTAAATGATAAATTAAGTTTTCAGTCAGGGATTAATACCTTAGAACTGGGCTATACTACTCAAAATGTAGCAACATTATTGTCATCATCCTTATTAGAAAACTCTTCGACTAATATCAATACCAATATTGATGGTATTTCCCTTGCGGTTATATCTACAGAGAGACAAAATTCAGATTCATCAATTCAACGATCATCTTTTGATGACTCAGGAACTTTAGATCAAACTTTAGGTTACGTTGAAATACCTATGGAATTAAAATACAATATTTTACGAAAAAAGCTAGGAGTTAATGTGCTGGGTGGGTTTAGCACTTATTTTTTATACCGAAATCAAGTGTCTTTTACATCTTTTGGTAAAACAACTACACTAGGCGAAGCTTCAAATATTAATTCGTTGAATTTTAGCGGTAATTTGGGTTTAGATTTTGATTATAACATTAGTAAAAAATTATATATAAACATATCACCAATGTTTAAATACCAATTCAATACATTTTCTAGAAGTTCTGGAGGTTTTCAACCGTATTATTTAGGTATTTATTCTGGTTTAAACTTTAGGTTTTAGTTGGTTAATTATATTTGGCTAGTTACCAAATATTGCTTAAAAGTCGAACTGCTCAGTTCGGCTTTTTTGTTGTTTACAATTCAAAAATTTATCTAAATAATTTGTAATTTAGCAGTTCAAAATAAAGATAATTAAAATGACTTTAATAGCTACTGATTTTGGTATAGAAAAGGCACTTCAACAATTAGGTGTAAAAGATATAAATCAAGGAACATCTACAGGCTCAAAATGGTTTTCAAAAGGAGAGCTAATAGAAAGTTACTCCCCGGTTGACGGACTCCTTATTGGAAAGGTAGAAACGACTACTAAGGATGATTATGAACAAATGATCGATGTTGCCGGGTCAGCTTTTAAAACATGGAGATTAATGCCGGCACCTCAACGTGGAGAAATTGTACGCCAGTTTGGTGAAAAATTAAGAGAACTTAAGGAGCCTCTTGGTAAATTAGTGTCTTACGAAATGGGTAAAAGCTACCAGGAAGGGTTAGGTGAAGTTCAAGAAATGATAGACATTTGCGATTTCGCTGTTGGTTTGTCACGTCAGCTTCATGGTTTAACAATGCATAGTGAACGATTTGGACATAGAATGTATGATCAATATCATTCATTAGGAGCAGTAGGAATTATTTCAGCTTTTAACTTTCCTGTGGCTGTCTGGGCCTGGAATACAGCATTGGCATGGGTTTGCGGTGATGTATGCATATGGAAACCTTCTGAAAAAGCACCTCTTTGTGGTATAGCATGTCAAAATATTGCAGCAGAAGTGTTTAAAGCAAATAACTTACCCGAAGGAATTTCTTGTTTAATAAATGGAGATTATAGGGTTGGAGAATTTATGACCACTGATAAAAGGGTTCCATTAATTTCAGCTACTGGCTCTATTAGAATGGGAAAAATAGTAGCCCAAAAAGTTGCAGAACGTTTAGGAAGATCCTTATTAGAATTAGGAGGGAATAATGCCATTATTGTAACCCCAGATGCTGATATAAAAATGACTGTTATTGGAGCCGTATTCGGAGCGGTGGGCACAGCAGGTCAACGATGTACTTCTACGCGTCGTTTGATAATTCATGAAAGCATTTATGATAAAGTCAAAAATGCCATTGTAGCTGCTTATAAACAAATGAGAATTGGTAATCCACTTGATGAAAATAACCATATCGGCCCTTTAATTGATAAAGATGCAGTTGCCATGTATCAATCAGCGCTTAAAAATGTGGTTAACGAAGGAGGGAATTTAGTAATTGAAGGAGGAGTGCTTTCTGGAGAAGGGTATGAAAGTGGATGTTATGTAAAACCAGCAATAGCGGAAGCAGACAATAGTTTTGAAATTGTGCAACATGAAACATTCGCACCAATTTTGTACTTAATAAAGTATAAGGGGGAGGTAGAAAATGCGATTGAAATTCAAAATGGTGTTGTACAAGGGCTGTCATCAGCAATAATGACCAATAATTTACGGGAAGCAGAACGGTTTTTATCTGTTACTGGTTCTGATTGTGGAATTGCAAATGTGAATATTGGTACTTCTGGTGCCGAAATAGGCGGTGCTTTTGGTGGCGAAAAAGAGACAGGAGGAGGAAGAGAATCAGGTTCTGACGCCTGGAAAGTTTATATGAGACGTCAAACCAACACAATAAATTACACTGCTGATTTGCCACTGGCCCAAGGTATTAAATTTGATTTATAGAAGATCATAAAACCTTGTCTTAATGCTGGCGATTATTGGCGAGAAACAAGGTTTTTACATAGGATTAATTTGTAACTCTATTTGACCCAAATCAAATAATTTATACACGTAGATGTTTTTATAGTAGGAAGCAAACAAGAGAAAAAACTCTATTTTTTCAGGTCGTTTTTCCCTGCCAAAAAGGATGTTTTCCCATATATTAGGAACTGCTATTAGAATAAAAACTACTTATAATCGTTTCTATTTGGAAGCGGTTTTTTACTTTTATGGACTAATTTGGTATAAGTTTTGCTATGAAATTTAAGATAATTATTTATTTATCAATGTTTTAAGTTTTAAAATTATGAAGAAACAACTACTATTTATACTATTATCACTGATCTTTTTGAGCTTTATTGGCTTAAGTATACAAGAAGATAGGTGGCTAGCCCCTGAAGGAGCTAAAAATATTAACAATCCGGTTAATTCTTCTAAGAGGGTTGAATCTGCTAATCGTGGTGCTAAAATATTCAAAACCCGTTGCATGATTTGTCATGGTGTTCAGGGAAAAGGAGATGGAATAGGGGGAAAAGCATTGACTCCTAAACCTCAAAACCTGACTTCTGGCATGGTGCAATCTCAAACAGATGGTGAAATATTTTGGAAAGTTACTAATGGTAGAAATGATATGATCAAATGGGGTCCTATTCTATCTGAAGAACAGAGGTGGGATTTAGTGAATTATGTTAGAACCCTGAAGTAATTACTGATTATATTTTATTTTTCTTAAAACACGTAAAACTTCCTTTAAACTTATATAAAATGACTTATCTGCCATTTTTTTAAGGTATGGCTTAGCTAATTCAAGCTTATTCTTAGCCTCTTTAAACCCGTTTAACGAACAAATCATATAAGTAGTCGGTAATTGTTTTAACTCAGCCCTATCGCTTTTGTTTAAGGGTGTATTTTTTTGTAGTTTGTTTAATATAGTATTGTTACTATTGTAAATATGCTGTAATACTATATTATCAAATTTTGGAGGAACAAAAAGCAACTCAGAGGCGATGTCGTGAACCCCGTTATCTTTAAAATTTATAATAGTTTTCTCTAAAGGGTAATAAGTGTGATCTTTATCAATGCCCATATGGAGATATTCGGTAATGATAAAAGATTGTGTATTGTATTCAATTTCCACTTCGTCTAACGCTGAATAAAATAAACGGATTTGTTCATTTATCAGCTCAATGTCTAGTCGAGAATACAAAACTTTTTCATTTACCTTTTTTTTAATACCTGCCCAACACAACACGAATTGATCTTTAAAAACTTTATAAGTAGGGTTTAGATCTTTGTTATGCTGATTCATAAAATCAAAAACACCATTAAGCGTAAGCTCAATATTATTTCGGGCATTTTTTTCTATTGCTTCAACAATTGATTTGTTGGAATTTTTTAGTTCTATTTTTTCTACCGGTTTGGAGTTACTCCCTTGCCTTAAAAAGATAGAATCTTTAGGATATTTCCAAATCCCTTTCTTTAATGAGGTAACTTTATCTAACCAATTAATAGTTACCAATCCTATAACCCTGTAACGGGGTAACCTGGGGAAGGCGATATTCTCATATTGAATTTTAGGAGGATTATTGAAATAAGCATTGACTAAATTTTGAATTTTACTATCATCATAAAAATCTACTCCGGCTATTTTATTGGTTTCATCTTCAACACCTATAACTATGTATGAGTTATTTTTAGGATTTGAATTTGAAAGCGCACAGACGTGTTTTAAGAACTTGGCTTTGCCTTCTTTTGACCCCAAATTAAGTTGTACTTTTTTATCGTAAAAAGTATTTTCATCAGTGTAGGTCAGCAAATTTTTAATCAATAGACGCTTATTAATCATTGCTTGTAATTATAAAAATAAAAGTACAAAAAAAACCGCCTCAGAATTTCTGAGGCGGCGAATGGTTGAAATTAATCAACCAAAATCAACTAACCAAACCTTATCTTTATACTTTTGTATTTCTCTTTTTTGTTTTTCGATCTACTTTAAATCGTTTTCTTTGTTCTGATTTTTCTCCTTTAACAGAAGCATTTTTAAATTGAATGTTATTTCTCCCAATGAACTCATATGTTGTTTCAGAATCAACATGAAATAAACTTATCTCACCATCATTTATAACGCTTAATTCAAACTCTTCATTGTCTGAAGATTCATAATCTAATGTTAAAATCTTCAAATCATCATATCCCTCTACATCAAACACTTCATATCCACCAACATAATCCCAATTAATATATCCAATATCCGTGCCAAACTCATCTTGAGAGGATCTAAACGTGTTGTATTGTTCCGGTGTAAATTGTAAAAAATTCTCATTATCAAATTCATTTAAAGCACCCTCTTGGCTTGTATATGTTTTTTCCCACGCCACATATTCTTGTAAAAAATATTCTATGTTGTCATAAAAAACCAAGTCATAATCAAAATTACTTCTTTGATATCCAATTAAGTAATATGAAGTATTTGTATAGGTATCTCTTATCCTAATTTCATCATTAGATAATTGTTGAACTTCTAAATCTATAAACCCATCAAGGCTGTGTTCAATTTCGAGGACTCCGTTAAAAGTTTCGTAATAACCAATTTGAAGACCGTAGCCATTTCCAATTGCTTCTAAGCCAACCAAATTGTTGTTAGCATATAAGTGTCCGTCTAGAAAAGAAATTGTAAAAGCTTTAGATAAAAAGGGCACATCACTATTTCCAGTAGTTTTATTATAATCAACATACCATAAATCATGTGAAGTCACTAAATGTTCAAGTGAAATAGTATCATCATAAACATAAAGATCATCAGTCGTTATTATACATGAACTAAACAAGGTAATGGTTAGAAATAGTCCGCTAAGTATTTTTAAAGCTTTCATAAGTTCAGAATTTAATATTTCTATTAAGTAGAAACCAAACTCTGTGCCAAAATGAAATTATGGGTAGTATATGGACTTTTCTTTTTTAAGATTTTCAACCTTAAAATAATGCTTCTTTTTTTTGATAATGTAACTAACAACACATTCATTATCAGTTAATTCAAATGGAAAATTAAGGGTAGGCTCAGATATTTTATTAGCCATTTCTTCCTTTGGATCAGAATGCATAATAATATTTTTATCAGATTGGGTAGTAGTTGAAAAATTTCCTATTAGTAGTTGTTTATTATCCAAAACAGTATTACCTAACCTCTTTATTTTACCATTAAAAAATATAGAATCAAAAACAATACTTTCAGCAGCATGTGAAATTTCAACAGTTACCAAAGTTCCTTTTGAACCAGGCTGTCCTCCAAACCAATCTTGATAATAGGCCTTGTGAATAGTAAAAGGAGCTTCTTTATCAAATTGCGCACTACCGCACTGAGAGAAAAAAACTATTATTAACATACTTGCTAGCGCTACGATAAACTTTTTCATTTTAATATATTTATCTAATAGAATACAATTTAAATGCCAAAATTAAAAAAAGCAACTAGTAAGCCCTTTTGTTCTTACCTTCATAAAAGTTAACAAAAGCCCTGTTTACTACTTTAGTGCCACCAATAGTTGGATAATTTCCGGTAAAATACCAATCTCCAGCATTTTTAGGACAGGCTATATGTAAGTTTTCGATAGATTGAAAAATTACATTTATATCTGCATTTATAGTTTCAGTTTTTAGCATTTGAGCAATTTTTGCTGAAATCTGATCGGCGGTAAAAGGGTTATAAATTTCACGAACATAATTTACAATCAAATGCTCCTCTAAACTATCTTGATTTTTACACTTTTGATAAACCTCTTCTACGATGTGATATTGATTTGTTTCTTTTAAGAGTTCTAAAGTAGCCTTAAAAGCAATAAACTCTTCAAGTTTTGCCATATCGATGCCATAACAATCGGGATATCTTATTTGTGGAGCTGAAGAAACAATAACGATCTTTTTAGGGTTTAGTCTGTCTAAAATTTTAATAATACTCTTTTTCAAAGTAGTTCCACGCACTATACTGTCGTCTATTACGACTAAATTATCAGTTGGTTTGACGACCCCATATGTTACGTCATAAACGTGAGCCACTAAATCATCACGACTGTTATCATCTGCAATAAAAGTTCTTAATTTAGCATCTTTAATGGCTATTTTTTCGATTCGTGGTCTTTCCGATAATATTTTGGTGACTTTTTCTATAGATAAATTTCTCTTTCCTTTGAGCAATCTTTCTAATTTATGTTTATTTAAATATTCTTCTGCAGCTTCAGCTATTCCAAAAAAAGAAGTTTCAGCAGTATTTGGAATATAGGAAAAAACAGTGTTTTCAATATCATTATCAATTCTTTTTAATACGCTAGGAAATATAAGTTTCCCCAAATTTTTTCTTTCCTCATAAATCTCAGCGTCACTACCTCTTGAAAAGTAAATCCGCTCAAAAGAACAAGATTTTTGTGGTTTTTGCTCTAATATTTGTTCTATTGATGTTGACCCATCTTTTTTTATGATCAAGGCATGAGCCCTATCTAATTCTTTGATAGCTTCATAGTTCACATTAAATGCAGTTTGAATTACCGGCCTCTCAGATGCAACCACCACTACTTCGTCATCACTATAATAATAAGCTGGGCGTATCCCGGAAGGGTCACGTAACACAAAGGCATCACCATGACCAATTAATCCCACCATAGCATAACCGCCATCCCAATTTTTAGAAGCCCGTTGTAATATTTTTGTGATATTCAATTCTTTTTCAATAACTAAAGAAGCTTCCCTTTTACTGATGTTATTTTCTTTGCAGCGTTGGTAAATATTAGAAACTTCATCATCTAAAAAATGACCAATCTTTTCCATCACTGTGACAGTGTCAGTTCGTTCTTTTGGATGTTGTCCCAATTCTATTAGCTCTTGCAATAGATCTTTAGAGTTGGTCATGTTAAAATTACCGGCAACGATCAAGTTTTTATGTCTCCAATTATTTTGACGTAAAAAAGGATGGACACTTTCTATACTGTTTTTACCAAAAGTGCCGTAGCGAACATGCCCCAAAAATAAATTACCTACGTATGGCATATTCTCTATTTGCCAATGCACATCATTTTTTTTGTTGGGATTTTTCTCCAAGACCTCATTTAAACGTTCATTTATTTGAGCAAAGATATCTTGAATAGGAGATTGCTTAATTGATCTAACCCTACTTATATATCGGGTTCCGGGTTGAACATCAAATTTAATACTAGCGAAACCTGCACCATCTTGTCCTCGGTTATGCTGTTTTTCCATCAATAAATACATTTTATTGATTCCATAGAAAGAAGTACCATATTTTTTTTGGTAAAACTCAAGTGGTTTCAAGAGTCTTACCAAGGCGATTCCGCATTCATGTTTTATAGCATCACTCATTAATTTGCAGCTATCAGATTATTGTAAAAAAATTCCGCAAAACGATGCGGAAAAACTATTCAATTTAATTCGATTTCAAACTGAGTCAACTCTTTAAATCTTCTTAGACGTTTCTGAATTTCTTTACTAGTGAGATATTCCATTCGCCTGGTTCCAAATTTTTCAACAGAAAATGAGGCAAGGTTAGAACCATAAATTAATGCATTTTTCATATTTTCAAATGAAATATCTTTTGTACTTGCCAGATAACCTATAAACCCTCCTGCAAAAGTGTCTCCAGCCCCGGTAGGATCAAATACTTCTTCGAGAGGCAAGGCTGGCGCAAAGAATATATTGCCTTCATGAAATAATAAAGCCCCATGCTCTCCTTTTTTAATCACCACATATTTCGGACCGAACTTAGCAATTCGTTGTGCAGCTTTTACTAATGAATATTCGCCACTTAACTGCCTAGCCTCTTCATCATTAATAGTAATAACATCAATTTTTTTAAGCACTTCTAAGAGCTCATCCCAAGTGTTATCCATCCAATAATTCATGGTGTCCAATACCACTAATTTCGGTCTTTTAGGAATCTGTTTTACTACAGACATTTGAATAGAAGGGTGTAAATTACCCAACATTAAAAAATCTGTATCCTTATAATTTTCTGGAACAACAGGTTTAAAATCCGCCAATACATTGAGCTCTGTAATTAAGGTATCCCTAGAGTTTAAATCGTTATGATATTTACCTTTCCAGAAAAATGTTTTACCCCCTTTAACAATTTCAATTCCTGAAGTGTCTATATTTTTTCTATTTAACATTTCTAGATATCCAATCGGGAAATCATCACCAATAACAGAAACTATTGCAGAATTTATATTAAATTGAGAAGCAGACAGGCCAATGTAAGGGGCAGAACCACCTAAAATTTTATCAGTTTTACCAAAAGGTGTTTCAATAGCGTCAAAAGCGACTGTTCCAACGATCAAAAGTTTACTCATGTTATGTATGTTACGTACATTTGCAAAAATAAGTTTTAATAATGACTATAAAAGAAATACAAGAAGAAATTGTTGATGAATTTTTGATGTTTGATGACTGGATGGAACGCTATGAATATATCATAGAATTAGGAAAGTCAATTCCTCTTATTAAAGAAAATTATAAGACTGATGATAATGCTATAAAGGGATGCCAATCAAAAGTGTGGTTATTTTCTGAACAGAAAAACGATAAAATTATATTCACCGCAGATAGCGATGCTATTTTAACAAAAGGAATTATCGCACTTTTATTAAGAGTTTTTTCTAACCATACACCACAAGAAATTTTGGATGCCGATACTTCATTTATTGATGAGATCGGATTGAAAGAACATTTATCTCCAACAAGAGCCAATGGCCTGGTTTCAATGATTAAACAATTGAAATTGTATGCAGTTGCCTATCAATCTAAATTAACACAATAATTGTATATTTGTCCTTATTTAGAATCATTTTAAAAAGAAAATAATGACAGAAGTTCAAATGCAAGAAATCGGTGATAAGATCGTAGGGGTTCTTAAATCTATTTATGACCCTGAAATTCCTGTAGACATATATGAACTAGGATTAATATATGATGTTTTTGTTAACGAAAATGATGAGGTAAAAATTTTAATGACATTGACCTCTCCAAATTGCCCTGTTGCCGAAACCTTACCGGTGGAAGTTGAAGAAAAAGTGAAAACCTTAGAAGAAGTTAAAGACGCTCATGTTGAAATTACATTTGATCCAACCTGGACTCAAGACATGATGAGTGAAGAAGCTAAATTAGAATTAGGTTTTTTATAAATGGCTGAAGAAATAGTAAATAGGGTATCTAAAAGCAATCTTGTTACTATTGAACTTGAAGATTTTTATCCAGATGGTGAGCGTGTTGTTTTTGATATTTCTAAATGGCTTCATGAAGGTTTAATACTTAAAGAAAAAGAATTTAGAGGTAACGTTCA
>CAZJCZ010000013.1:0-25976 GCA_964544575.1 uncultured Flavobacteriaceae bacterium
TTAAAAATGGAAAAGTTAAAAAAGGAGATGTAGTTGTCATTAGATATGAAGGTCCAAAAGGAGGGCCTGGAATGCCAGAAATGTTAAAACCTACTTCGGCCATTATGGGTGCAGGTTTAGGCAAGGATGTTGCCTTAATCACTGATGGTAGATTCTCTGGTGGGTCACACGGCTTTGTGGTTGGTCATATATCGCCTGAAGCACAGGACGGTGGAACCATAGCCTTAGTACAAGACGGAGATATCATTACCATTGATGCTGTAAAAAATACAATTAATGTTGAAATTTCTGATGAAGAAATTCAAAAACGAAAAGCTAGCTGGAAACAACCGGCACTTAAAGAAACAAGAGGAGTTTTATATAAATACGCAAAAACGGTTTCATCAGCCTCACAAGGTTGTGTAACTGACGAATTTTAAATAATATTAATGGTATGACTACACAAACAAAGGCAGTTCAAAAACCAAAGACAGTTAAATCAGAAAAAATTTCTGGTGCAGAAGCCGTAATAAAATGCCTGTTAGAGGAAGGTGTTGATCTACTTTATGGATATCCGGGAGGTGCTATTATGCCGGTCTATGACGAATTGTTTAAGTATAAAGATAAATTAAATCATGTGCTGACACGTCATGAACAAGGTGCTACACATGCAGCACAAGGTTATGCACGTGTTACGGGTAAAGTAGGTGTTGCCATAGCTACATCTGGACCTGGAGCCACAAATTTGGTTACAGGAATAGCCGATGCTCAGATAGATTCTACACCAATGGTTTGTATTACTGGCCAGGTAGCAAAACATTTATTGGGGTCTGATGCTTTTCAGGAAACTGATATTATTGGTATTTCAATGCCTGTGACCAAATGGAATTATCAGATCACACAGGCGTCAGAGATACCCGAAATAATGGCTAAGGCTTTTTATATTGCTCGTTCAGGAAGGCCAGGCCCTGTACTAGTTGATATAACAAAAAATGCTCAATTCGAAATGTTCGATTTTAAGTATAAAAAATGCACTTCAGTTCGCAGTTATAAACCCGTGCCAAAAATGAACATGGGTAAAATTAAGGAGGCGGCTGAAATAATAAATGAGGCAAAAAAACCAATGATTGTTTTCGGTCAAGGTGTTATTTTAGGAAAAGCAGAAGAAGAATTCAAAGCCTTTATTGAAAAAACTGGAATTCCATCTGCCTGGACAATATTAGGTTTATCGGCATTGCCAACAGATCATCCTTTAAATGTAGGAATGGTTGGCATGCATGGTAATTATGGACCAAATAGGTTGACTAATGAATGTGATACATTGATTGCTATTGGAATGCGGTTTGATGATCGCGTTACAAGCGATTTAGAAACCTATGCTAAGCAAGCAAAAGTTATTCATTTTGAAATTGACCCCTCAGAAGTTGATAAAAACGTGAAGACTGATATTGCCGTTTTAGGAGATGTGAAACAGACTTTAGCTGAAATTTTAAAGCTGGTAAATACCAATTCTCATAAGTCATGGTTGCAAGAATTTAATGATCATGATGTTATAGAATATGAAAAAGTAATTAAAAATGACTTATACCCTAAAAAGGAAGGTTTAACAATGGGTGAAGTCATAAAAGAAATAAACAATGCAACTAAAGGAAATGCAGTTATAGTGTCAGATGTAGGTCAACATCAAATGATTGCATGCCGATATGCAAAATTCAACCAATCTAAAAGTAATATAACTTCTGGAGGCCTTGGTACTATGGGGTTTGCCCTTCCAGCGTCCATTGGGGCCAAAATGGGAGCGCCTGAAAGAGAGGTTATAGCCATTATAGGAGATGGTAGTTATCAAATGACAATACAGGAATTAGGCACTATTTTTCAGACCAAGGTGCCTATAAAAATAGTTGTTTTAAATAATAATTTTCTGGGAATGGTTCGTCAATGGCAACAATTATTTTTTGATAAACGATATGCTTCAACCGAAATGACAAATCCCGATTTCGTGACCATAGCCAAAGGGTATCACCTAGATGGTCAGAAGGTTACTAAAAGGGAAGATTTAGCTGATGCTGTTCAAAAAATGATCGCCTCTAAAGAAGGATATTTTTTAGAAGTAGCGGTAGAAAAAGAAGATAATGTGTTTCCGATGATTCCATCAGGGGCATCTGTTTCAGATATTAGATTAAGTTAATTATGGAAGAAAAACAAATTTATACGATATCGATTTATACCGAAAACAATATTGGTATTCTAAATCGCCTTTCAGCAATATTTTTAAAGCGACATATTAATATTGAAAGCATGACTGTTTCTAAGTCAGAAATTGAAAATGTACACAGATTTACGTTTGTAGTTAAAATGACAGAAAATAATATCCGAAAAATTATTGGTCAGGTACAAAAACAAATAGAAGTTATTAAGGCTTATTATCATACTGAAGATGAAATAATTTATCATGAAACCGCTTTGTTTAAGATTTCAGCGGAGCATTTATATGATGAAAAAATTCAAGGTAAGTTAAAATTTAGAAGAGCACATATTATTGCAATAACAGAAAACTATTTTGTAATTGAAGCTTCTGGATTAAAAATAGATATAGATCGGATGTATAACAAGTTAAAACCATATGGTTTGTTGCAATTTGTTCGTTCAGGACGAATTGCAATTTCAAGACCAAAAATGGCGATCACAGAATTATTACAAGAAATTAATTAAAAGAATAGATTAAAAATGGCAAATTATTTTAACACGCTACCATTAAGACTCCAATTAGAACAATTAGGAATATGTGACTTTATGGATAAGTCAGAATTTACAGAGGGAGTAAAAAAATTAAAAGACAAAAAAATTGTGATTGTGGGCTGTGGAGCTCAAGGGTTAAATCAAGGATTAAACATGCGCGATTCTGGTTTAGATATATCATATGCGTTAAGGGAAAGTGCTATCAAAGAAAAAAGGGCATCATTTAAAAATGCTGCTGATAACGGATTCACAGTTGGAACATATGAAGAGTTAATTCCAACAGCAGATTTAGTATCTAATTTAACTCCAGATAAACAACACACATCAGTTATAAAGGCTATAATGCCTTTAATGAAACAAGATTCAACTTTGTCGTATTCTCATGGATTTAATATTGTGGAAGAAGGGATGCAAATCCGTAAAGATCTTACAGTGATCATGATTGCACCTAAATGTCCGGGTTCTGAAGTTAGAGAAGAGTATAAAAGAGGCTTTGGAGTACCAACGTTAATTGCTGTACATCCTGAAAATGATCCAAATGGAGATGGATTTGAACAGGCAAAAGCATATGCCGCTGCCACCGGTGGCGACAAGGCTGGTGTACTACGTTCATCTTTTGTAGCTGAAGTAAAGTCAGACCTCATGGGAGAACAAACTATTCTTTGTGGGGTTTTACAGACCGGTTCTATTCTTTCTTTCGATAAGATGGTAGAAAAAGGTATTGAACCTCCCTACGCGGCTAAATTAATTCAATATGGATGGGAAACCATTACCGAAGCACTTAAACATGGAGGTATAACGAATATGATGGATCGCTTGTCAAATCCGGCCAAAATAAAGGCCTATAAATTGGCAGAAGAATTAAAGCAAATCATGCGACCGTTATTCCAAAAGCACATGGATGAGATAATGAATGGTCATTTTTCAAAAACAATGATGGATGATTGGGCGAATGATGATAAAAATTTGTTGACCTGGCGTGAAGCAACAGGTCAAACAGCTTTTGAAAAAACGAAAATTACTTCTAATCCTATTGGGGAACAGGAATATTTCGATAACGCCGTATTGATGGTAGCTTTTGTGAAATCAGGAGTAGAACTTTCTTTTGAAACTATGACAGAAGCTGGTATCAAGGAAGAATCAGCATATTATGAATCGTTACACGAGGCACCATTAATTGCAAATACAATTGCCAGAAAAAAGCTATATGAAATGAATAGAATTATTTCAGATACAGCTGAATATGGTTGCTACCTTTTTGATCATGCTTGTAAACCATTGTTGACAGGTTTTATGAAAAAAATAGAGACTGACGTTATTGGAACTCAATATGGCGTTGGAAAAGATAATGGTGTTGATAATCAAGAATTAATAGAAGTTAATAAAAGTATTCGAAAACATGCTGTCGAAAATATTGGAGCTAGTTTAAGAGACTCTATGACTGCAATGAAAAAAATCGTATAGCATAATTTAGAGGCCTCTTTAATGGTTAGATAGTTCCCTAGATAACAATAAATAAAATTACCATGAATACACAAATATCAGTTATTTGTGTATTCGCAATTTATATCAATTGCTAAAAAACAGTCATTTAATATTTAATAAAACACAAATGAACATTCCAACACAATATCAGATTACAAAACTTTTACATCAAAAAACATATTTGATTAATGGCGAATTAAAAACCTGGGATGGAAAAACTACAGAGGTCTATTCAACTATTTCATCAACGGATAAGTATCAACCCACTTTATTAGGTTCTATCCCATATATGGAAAAAGAATCGGCAATGGAAGCCTTGCAGTCTGCTTGTGATGCGTATGATAAAGGGCATGGAGTTTGGCCAACCATGAAGGTGGTTGATCGCATCGCTTGTATGGAGAAGTTTGTTGTTATCATGAAAACTAAAAGAGATGAGGTTGTAAAATACTTAATGTGGGAGATCGGTAAATCGTTACCCGATTCTCAAAAGGAATTTGACAGGACTGTTGACTATATTTATGATACCATAGAAGAATATAAAGATCTTGACAGAGATAGTGCTAAGTTTTTTAAAGAGGATGGTGTTTATGCTCATATCCGTAGAGGTCCTTTAGGAGTTGTATTATGTTTAGGCCCTTATAATTATCCTCTAAACGAGACTTTTGCATTGTTGATACCAGCGTTAATAATGGGCAATACAACTATTTTTAAACCCGCAAAGCACGGTGTTTTATTGTTGTCACCATTGTTAGAGGCATTCCATGCCAGCTTCCCAAAAGGTGTGGTAAATATTGTTTATGGTAGAGGCAGGAAAGTAGCAACTCCAATCATGCAATCGGGTAGAGTAGATGTGTTGGCCCTAATTGGAAATAGTAAATCTGCTGTTGCATTGCAAGATCAACATCCTAACAAAAATAGATTAAAATTAGTGCTAGGCTTAGAAGCCAAGAACCCTGCTATTATTTTACCTGACGCGGATTTAGAGCTGACAATAAATGAATGCCTTGCGGGCACCTTGTCTTTTAATGGGCAACGTTGTACAGCATTAAAACTAATCTACGTTCATGAAGATATTAAAGATGTTTTCAATAAACGTTTTGCTCAAAAAGTTGATGAATTAAAATTTGGAAATCCTTGGGATGAGGGTGTGAAACTAACGCCGCTGCCAGAATCTGACAAACCAGATTATATACAACAATTGATTGATGACGCGCTTAGTAAGGGCGCGGAGATTATTAATAAAAAGGGCGGAGAAACTTCTAAGAATTATATTTTTCCTGCAGTATTGTATCCGGTAAAAAAAGACATGCGAGTATATATAGAAGAACAATTTGGTCCGGTCATTCCAATTATTTCATTTAAGGATATTGATGAACCCTTGAATCATATTGCCGATTCAAATTACGGTCAACAAGTGAGTTTATTTGGCAAAGATGTGAATTCACTATCTCCACTGATTGATACTTTGGTAAATTTAGTTTGCAGGGTGAACTTGAATAGTTCCTGTCAACGAGGCCCTGATGTTTTTCCGTTTACCGGACGTAAAGATTCGGCGGTGTCTACATTAAGTGTTCATGACGCCTTACGGGCATTTTCTATTAGAACTTTTGTGGCCTCAAAAGACAATCCATACAACAATAAAATTTTAGAAGATCTGTTAACTTCTGGAAAATCAAACTTTATGAGTACTGATTATATTCTATAAATGAAATCTTAAAATATCCGTCATATCTACCCAGTGGTTCGGAGTATAATCAGAAACCGCTGGAAAACTTTTATTTCATTGTCGTAAAAAAATAGTGAGCTTATATAAAAAAAAGCCTGTTAACAGCAGGCTTTTTTAATTAACCAAATAAAATTACCAACTTATGATGCTCTAAAACACGTTGTTTTATAAAATCAAAATAAGTCACTGGTAATGGGCCCAGGCCCAATATGTGATTAAGCAGAAATAGAACGATCTATATCACTTGATTTGATAATAAGATGAATATCTTCATCACATATTTCTTTTTTTCTATCTGCAAAGTTTAAAAAAGTACTATAAACATAGTCTAATTCAATTTTTGTTAGATCATAACCAACTTTTTTTGCTCTGTATGCCAAAGCTGCTCTTCCGCTTCTGGCAGTTAATACAATTGAAGATTCGGTTACGCCCACATCTTTTGGATCTATTATTTCGTACGTTGCTCTATTTTTTATAACGCCATCTTGATGAATTCCCGAACTATGTGCGAACGCATTTGCACCTACAATTGCTTTATTTGGCTGAACAGGCATACCCATACTTTCTGAAACTAATTGACTAGTGTTATATAATAAATGTGTATCAATACTCGTATCTAAATTAAGATAAGGATGTTGTTTTAAGATCATGACAACTTCTTCTAATGAAGTATTGCCAGCTCTTTCACCTATACCATTAATTGTACATTCAATCTGACGTGCACCATTGATGACGCCTGCTATTGAATTAGCAGTGGCTAATCCTAAATCATTATGGCAATGACATGATAAAATTGCATTATCAATACCCTTCACATTTTCCATAAGGTATTTCATTTTAGCACCATATTCTTCGGGTAAACAGTATCCAGTAGTATCCGGAATGTTTAAAACTGTTGCACCTGCTTTGATAACTTCTTCACAAACTCGTGCTAAGAAATCATTATCAGTTCTTCCTGCATCTTCTGCATAAAATTCTACATCTTCCACAAAAGATTTGGCATATTTTACGGCTCCAATAGCACGTTCCATGATCTTTTCTTTAGTAGAGTTAAACTTGTGAATAATATGGGAATCAGATGTTCCAATACCCGTATGTATTCTTGGTTTTTTTGCATATTTCAACGCTTCAGCAGCAACTTCTATATCTTTCCTTACAGATCTAGTCAAACCACAAACAGTTGCGTTTTTGACAATTTTTGCAATTTCATGGACTGAGTTAAAATCACCGGGGCTAGAAACAGGAAAACCAGCTTCTATAACATTAACACCTAATTCATCCAATCTACTTGCAATAATTAGTTTTTGCCTTGTATTTAACTTACAGCCAGGTACTTGCTCACCATCACGCAACGTGGTATCAAATATTTGAACGCTATTATCACTCATTATTTAGAAATATATTTCATTATTGTCTTGCGAATTTATATTTTGGTTTACTTTTAAGGACTATTACATTAGTATGATTTACAATGCTTAACAGTTATTTTTATACTTTAAATGACTGTTATATAATTAGTTAATACGATTTTTGTTACAATGATAAGCCGGCAAAAAGATAATTTATTTGTTTTAGTTAAATCACTATCCAAATCTGAAAAAAGACAATTTAAATTGTACGTAGGAAGATTAGGAGGAAACACTGATTCCAAATTTTTAGCCTTGTTTAATTTATTAGACAAATTAAAAAAATATGATGAAGCATCTATTTTAAAAAGTGGTATTGTCAAAAAAGCACAGCTATCTAATTTAAAAGCACATTTATACAAACAACTATTAATTAGTTTACGACTCAATCCGTTACATCAAAACATAAGGGTTCAGGTTAGAGAGCAATTAGATTTTGCTACTATTTTATATCATAAGGGATTATACAAGCAAAGCTTGAAGATTTTAGATAAAGCGAAAAACATGGCTATTGAAAACGAAGAAAAAAATATAGCCTATGAAATTGTTGAATTGGAAAAAGTTATTGAATCTCAGTATATTACAAGAAGTATTAGTAGTAGGGCAGATGAATTAACTGAACAGGCAAAATACTTAAGCATACAAAATACAATAACCAGTAAATTGTCAAACCTATCATTGCAGTTGTATGGTATCATGTTAAAAACGGGATATGTAAGAAACGACCAAGAGTATAAAAAGATAACAAAATATTTTAATGAAAGAATGCCAAAGTTCGAAATATCAGAGTTAGGTTTCAGAGAAAAGCTTTGGTTGTATAAATCATATTTATGGTATAGTTTTTTGGTTCAGGATTTTTTATCGTGTTATAAATATTCTAATAAATGGGTTGAAATGTTTTACAAGAATGAAAGCATGACAGCATTAAATCCGGTATTTTTTCTTAAGGGCAATCATTATTTGTTAGAATCACTTTTTTTTATAAAATATCATTCTAAATTTAAGAACGCCCTTGAAAAATTAGAAAATGTTATTACCAAAAGTAATTTATTACCAAAGGAGGACAATGTTGAAGTTCTCAGCTTTTTATATGTGTATAGTAATAAACTTAACCTACATTTTTTAGAAGGAAGTTTTGAAGAAGGATTGCCATTGGTTGAAGATATTTTAACAGGGATTAAAAAATACCATGACAGAATAGATGAACATCACGTTATGGTACTTTATTATAAGCTAGCGAGTTTGTATATTGGAGCCGGAGATTGTAAAAAGTGCATTGAGTATTTAGATAAAATCATAAACAATAAATCGTTACATATGCGTGAAGATTTAATGTGTTTTTCTAGAATTTTAAGTTTAATAGCTCATTATGATATTGGTCTCGATTATCATTTAGAGATACAATTAAAAAGCACCTATAAATTCTTACTAAAAATGAATGATCTTCATGAAGTTCAAAAAGAACTGATAAAATTTTTAAGAAATTTGGGTGATGTATATCCTCAGCAACTTAAAAAGGAATTTGTAAAACTCCATAGTACCTTACAAAAATTTGAAGAGGATCCATATGAACGAAGATCTTTTTTGTATTTAGATATATTATCTTGGTTAGAAAGTAAAATAGAAAATAGACCAATAGCGGAAATTATACAAGAGAAATTTTTGAAATTAAAAAGGTAGTTACAAACAACTATTCCAAATTGCATCAGCGGGTGTCTCTGCAACTATATGAATGGCCTCTTCACTAACAGGATGAATAAATTTAATTTCTCTGGCATGTAAAGAAATTCCACCATCTTTATTACTTCTGTTAAAACCATACTTTAAATCACCCTTAATAGGGCATTTAATGGCTGCAAGTTGTGCTCTTATCTGATGATGCCTTCCTGTTTCTAAATCTATTTCTAGCAAATAATAATTGTCTAAATTTTTAGTCAGACTGTAATGTAAAACAGCCCTTTTACTACCTTCTGCTTCCCTATTGAAAACTGTAGATTTATTATTTTTTGGATTTTTTTTCAAATAGTGGATTAATGTTGCGCTGTTTTCTGCAGGTTTATTTTTTACAATAGCCCAGTATGTTTTTTGGATCAGTTTGTCGCGAAGCATTTTATTTAAACGTTCTAATGCTTTTGAAGTTCGAGCAAAAATTATGATTCCACTCGTTGGCCTGTCAAGTCTATGTACAACTCCTAAAAATACATTTCCTTTTTTTTGATACTTTTTAGCGATATATTGCTTGACAATTTCACTTAAGGGTATGTCTCCGGTTTTGTCACCTTGCACTATATCACCAATTCTTTTATTAATAATGATGATATGATTATCTTCAAATAAGACTTGTAAGTTTTCTTTTTGGGATCTCATTTATTGAAAAGATTGCCTTATATCTCCATTTACATCTTCAATATAATTTAGAAGTTCATCTCTTCCCTTTTTTTCAGTGGCAGAAGTAACGAAAGATTGGGGCATACTTTCCCAACCAGTCTCCAACATTTTTTTCTGATAGATCTGTAAATTTTTATTAATCTTGACACTATTCAATTTATCAGATTTTGTAAAAGCGATACAAAAAGGAATTTCATTTTCACCTAAAAACCGCATGAATTCTAAGTCAATTTTTTGAGGCTCATGCCTAATATCAACTAATAAAAAAGTACAAACTAATTGCTTGCGTTTAAAAAAATAATCAATAATAAATTTTTGAAACGATTTTCTTTTCGTCTTGGAAACTTGGGCATATCCATATCCTGGAAGATCGACTAAAAACCATTCGTTATTTATTTTAAAATGATTGATTAATTGGGTTTTACCAGGTCTTCCCGAAGTTTTCGCTAAATTTTTATTATCAACCAACATATTGATCAAAGAAGATTTACCAACATTAGATCTTCCAATAAAAGCATATTCAGGCAAGTTTTCTTTGGGACATTTGGCTACATCAGTATTGCTTATAATAAATTCGGCCAATTTAATTTTCACAGACAAATAATTTAGAATTGATATTTAATCAATTTATTAATTCGAGTTTCATAGCTACTTATAACTTTTCTTTAGTAAGCCATTTTTCAAGAAGTACATTAAATTCGTCAGGATGTTCCATCATTGGTGCATGACCACATTTATCAATCCAATATAAAGTAGCGTTTGGTAATAATTTATTAAATTCTTCGGCAACTTCAGGAGGCGTAACCGTATCGTTTTTTCCCCAAATTAAACCTGCTGGCATTTTCATTTCAGGTAGATCTGCCGCCATATTATGTCTTATGGCACTTTTAGCGATAGCCAAAGTTCTTATCAATTTGTTTCTATCATTCAATGTGTCAAATACCTCATCAACAACCTCTTTGGTAGCTATTTCAGGGTTATAAAAAACATCTTGGGCCTTTTCCTTAATAAACTCATAATCTCCACGTCTAGGATAACTTTCGCCCATAGAACTTTCATATAAGCCAGAGCTACCAGTCAGTACAATACCTTTTACTTTTTCAGGATAATGTTTCGCGTAATAAAGAGCAATATGCCCGCCTAAAGAATTTCCTAATAAGATATAATTTTCTAACCCTTTTTGAACTGTAAATTTTTTAATGAATTTAGCTAAATTTCTAACATTTGTTTTTAATAAGGGCAGTGTGTATATCGGTAACTCAGGCATTAAAATATTATACCCTTTTTTAGAAAAATAATCAAATACTCCATCAAAGTTGCTGAGATTTCCCATTAAACCGTGTAAGATAATAATAGATCTTCCTTTGCCAGATTCTAAGTAACTAAATTTTCCGTCTTTTTTGAAATTATCACCCATGAACAAAATATATTTTTCACCAAACACAAAAGTAACCAATTTGTGGGAAAGTACCACCTTTCTATAAAATGTAAGAATACTTTATTTTAAAAATAATTAATAAAAAATATAAATAATTGCAAATCAACACAATAAATCCTGTTAAAGAAAGTTATTAACAAAGTGGTAAAAAATGGTAAAAAGTGGTAAAATTCAGTATATTTGTCATTATAATTCGCTTCAAGTGGTAAACCTAATAGGAACATATGAATGTAAGGCTGACTCAAAAGGAAGGCTTATGTTGCCATCCCAGCTTAAAAAACAACTTAATTCTGTCTTAGATGAGGGTTTTGTTTTAAAACGTGCTGTGTTTCAACCTTGTCTGGAATTGTATCCTATGAGTGAATGGAATACGTTGATGAGCAAAGTGAATAAACTGAACAGGTTTGTAAAAAAGAATAATGATTTTATCAGAAGATTTACTGCTGGAGTTAGAATAGTAGAATTAGATGTTTCTGGAAGATTATTGGTGCCAAAAGATCTGCATTTGTTTGCCAAAATTTCTAAAGAAGTTGTATTGTCTTCATCGGTAAATATAATAGAGATCTGGGATAAAGATAATTATGAAAAAGCTATCGATGATGCGGCCGGTGATTTTGGAGAATTAGCTGAAGATGTTATGGGTAATGATAACGACATTATTGATGAGTTATCATAATCCGGTTTTGCTCTTTGAAAGTATTGACGGTTTAGAAATTGTTCCAGACGGAATTTATGTTGATGTAACCTTTGGAGGAGGTGGTCATTCAAAAGAAATCTTAAAAAGGCTTGGGTCCGCTGGGAAGCTATTTGGTTTCGATCAAGATGAAGACGCTCTAAAAAACACAATTGACGATGATCGATTTGTATTGATTCACGAAAATTTTAGACATATGAATCGATTTTTAAAATTTCATCAAGTTAAAAAAGTGAATGGAATATTAGCTGACTTAGGGGTTTCTTCTCATCAATTTGATGTAGCCAGTAGGGGTTTTTCAACTCGTTTTGATGCTGAGTTAGATATGCGTATGAGTAAGGGCATAGAAATTTCAGCATATGATATTATTAATAAGTATGATGAAGAAAAACTAAGTTCTATTCTGTTTTTATATGGCGAATTGAGAAATTCAAAAGCATTGGCAAATCAAATAATTGAAAGCAGAATAGAAAAACCAATAAAAACAAGTTTTGAATTAAAAGAGGTATTACGCCGATTCTTACCTAAAAGTAAAGAACATAAAATATTGGCTCAAATTTTTCAAGCAATTCGTATTGAAGTGAATCAAGAATTAGAGGCATTAAAAGAATTTTTAATACAGGCTGAAGAATTATTAGTGCCAGGGGGCAAATTAAGTGTCATTTCATATCATTCACTAGAAGACCGATTAGTCAAAAGGTTTGTTAGAAGTGGAATTTTTGAAGGAGAACCTGAAAAGGATTTTTATGGAAATATAAAAGTTCCATTCAAAAAAGGAAAATTAATTACTCCTTCGCCACAAGAAGTAAAAAATAACAATCGAGCAAGGAGCGCCAAATTGAGAATAGCAACAAAACTATAATGGCAAGAGTTAAGCAAACCATATATGACCTTTTAAGAGGTAAATTTTTAGTAGATGAAGATTCTCCTAAAAATTGGCGAATGCTCATATTCTTGGCAAGTTTGGCTTTAATAATGATTGGCAGTTCTCATAGTATTGATAAAAAAGTTCAAGGAATAGCAACGTTAAACAAAGAGATGAGAGAGTTACGTTCAGCTTTTGTAGCTACTAGATCTGATTTGATGAAACTTAAAATGGAATCTTCAATCATAAAAAAATTAGAGGCAAAGGGATTATTTATCGCAGAAAATCCACCACAAAAAATATTAGTAAAAGAATAAAAATTGGCAATAGAAAAGAAGAACATATTAAACAGATTGTATTTGCTTGCTGGATTTATGTTCTTACTCGCCTCCGGAATTACTTACAAACTAATTGATATACAGTTTGTAAAAGGTGATTTTTATCGAAAAAAGGCTGAAGAAAGAACCGTTAGAAATTTTGAAATAAAGGCAAATAGAGGTAATGTTTATACAGCTGACGGCAGTTTGTTGGCGACCTCAGTTTCAAAATTTGATATTAGAATGGACGCCGTTACCGTTTCTAATGAAAATTTTGAAAAGAATATAAAAGGGCTAAGCAAAGCATTATCAAGTATGCTTGGCAAATCGGAAGGTTTTTATGAAAATTACATTCGAAAAGCCAGAAAAAACAAAAACAGATACATATTAATTACTCGGAATTTAAGCTACAACGAGTATATAAAAATTAAAAAGTTTCCAATTTTTAATTTAGGTACTTACAAGGGTGGATTTATTGCTGAACAACGAACGATTAGAGAGCATCCTATAGGCAAAATCGCTCAACGAGCCGTGGGTTATGATGATTATAGAGGCAGGGTTGGAATTGAAGGTAATTTCCATCAGTTTTTACAAGGTAAGAGCGGACAGAGATTAAAACAAAAAATTGCCAAAGGACAATGGAAACCTTTAAACGATAATAACGAGGTTGAACCTGTTGATGGTAAAGATATTATCACAACAATTGATTTAAATGTTCAGGATATAGCACATCATGCCCTCTTGGGTCAACTCGAAAAATTTGAGGCAGATCATGGTTCTGTTGTAGTTATGGAAACTAAAACTGGTGAAGTAAAGGCTATTGCAAATTTAGGACGTAATAAAGAAGGGAAGTATTATGAACGATTGAATTATGCTGTTGGAGAATCGCACGAACCAGGTTCAACCTTTAAGATGATGAGCATGGTAGTGGCCTTAGAAGATAATGTAATTGATACCTCAACTATTGTTGATACTGAAAAAGGTAGATATAAGGTGTATGATAGAACCGTGAGGGACACACATAAAGGTGGGTATGGAAAAATATCAGCCGCCAAAGTAATAGAAGTTTCCTCTAACATTGGTATTGTAAAGCTCATTGAGCAGCATTACGGAGATAATCCGCAAAAGTTTATTGATGGTTTGAAGAAGATGGAAGTAGGTAATTTATTAAATCTTCCGATAAAAGGTGAAGGTGTTCCAAGGTTACCGGATCCTAAAAATAAAAAAACATGGTATGGTACTTCATTGGCCTGGATGACACACGGTTATGGTGTTTCCTTAACTCCGATGCAAATACTGACTTTTTATAATGCGATCGCCAATAACGGCGAAATGGTTAAGCCTCGATTCATAAAAGAAATTAGAACTCAAGATAAAGTAATTCGCAGATTCGATAAAGAAGTAATTAATCCTAAAATATGTTCTCAAGCAACTATTGATAAAGTTAAAGAAATGATGAAAAATGTGGTCAAAAGGGGAACGGCCACAAACATCTATAATAAAAATTATGAATTGGCAGGTAAAACAGGAACGTGTCAAACAGAATATTGGACCGGTAAAACTCAATATATTTCTTCTTTTTCAGGATATTTTCCTGCTGATAACCCACAATATTCCTGTATTGTGGTCATTCATAAACCAAACAAGAAAATAGGCTACTATGGTTCCGATGTAGCAGGGCCTGTTTTTAAGCAAATTGCGCATAAAATCTATACAGAAACTCCATTGTTAGATGAAATTAATGGACTCCAAGAAAATCCTGAGATCATCAATAAAAAATACAATTCCTACTACGAAATAGCACGAAAACAAACACAAAAAATGCCTAATGTTAAAAATATGTCAGGTATGGATGCTGTAGCTCTTTTAGAGAATCTAGGAATGAAAGTAAAATTCAAGGGGACAGGTAAGGTCATTTTTCAATCAATTAAAGCAGGAAAAGAATTAAATAAAAATGCAATAATACAACTAACGCTATCGTGAAAAAGTTAAAGGACATATTATATAGAGTAGCGGTAGAAACGGTTTATGGTAGTACTGATATTTTTATTAAGTCTCTTGAAATCGATTCACGTAAAATTACTGAAAAAGATGTGTTTGTTGCCTTAACCGGTGTCATTACAGATGGTCATAAATTTATTTCATCTGTGTCTGAAAAGGGTGCGTCTGCCATAGTGTGTGAAGTTATTCCAAAGAGTAAAAAACCTGGTATCACCTACATAGTTGTTAAGGATACTAAAGAGGCATTGGCCGTTATGGCGGATAATTTTTTTGACAACCCTTCTCAGAAATTAAAATTAGTAGGGATAACAGGAACTAATGGTAAAACAACGGTAGCAACCTTGTTATATGAGCAATTTAAAAAAGCAGGGTTTAAAGTTGGCCTATTGTCAACGGTAAAGATCATTATAGATACTAAGGAGTTTCCTGCAACACATACAACGCCAGATTCAATTACAATAAACAAGTATTTAAAATTGATGGTTGAAAGTGGTATTACATATTGCTTTATGGAAGTAAGTTCCCACGGAATCCATCAAAAAAGAACTGAAGGCTTACATTTCGCCGGCGGCGTATTCACGAATTTATCTCATGACCATCTAGATTATCACGACACTTTTGCCACATACCGAGATGTAAAAAAATTGTTTTTCGATCAATTACCGAAGTCAGCTTTTGCATTGGTTAATATTGATGATAAAAATGGTCTGGTAATGCTTCAAAATACCGAAGCTAAAAAATTCACCTATGCTTTAAAAACGGTCGCTGATTATAAAGCTAAAATTTTAGAAAATCAATTTAACGGACTATTGCTGAATATCAATAATAATGAAGTGTGGTCAAAGTTAATCGGAACATTTAATGCGTATAACTTACTGGCTATCTATGGAACGGCAGATATATTAGGTATTGAACCCATAGAAAATCTACGATTGTTAAGTGAGTTAGAAAGTGTAAGCGGGCGTTTTCAACATATAATTTCTGATAGTGGTATAACGGCGATAGTTGATTATGCACATACCCCAGATGCTTTAAAGAATGTACTAGAAACCATTAATACTATACGAACTCATAATGAGCAAGTCATAACGGTTATAGGATGTGGTGGCGATAGAGACAAGGATAAACGACCTAAAATGGGGCATATCGCTTCTGAACTTTCTAATCAAGTCATCTTTACTTCTGATAATCCAAGAACTGAAAATCCTGAAACGATTATTAAAGATATAGAAGCAGGTGTTGAACCCCAAAATTATAAAAAGACCTTGTCAATTTTAGACAGGGAGCAAGCTATTAAAACTGCTAGTAAACTGGCAGTAAAGGGAGATATTTTACTGATAGCAGGCAAAGGCCATGAAACATATCAAGAGATCAACGGGGTTAGATCCGATTTTGATGATTTTAAGATCATAACAGAAACATTACAAGAATTACAAAAATAAAAACAGAGATAAAGCATGTTATATTACTTATTTGAATATTTAGAAAAACAATATCAGCTTCCCGGAGCCGGATTGTTTCAATATATTTCATTCAGGTCGGCATTAGCATTTGTCCTCTCTCTATTATTCTCAACCATTTTTGGGAGAAGGATTATTGATAAGTTAAGAAGTCTTCAAGTAGGTGAAACAGTAAGAGATCTTGGGTTAGAAGGCCAATCTCAAAAGGGAGGTACACCAACCATGGGAGGCATTATAATTATTCTAGCGACTCTTATGCCTGTATTATTATTGGCAAAATTAGATAATGTCTACATTATTATTTTAATAGTTACCACTATTTGGATGGGATTGATCGGTTTTGTTGATGATTACATTAAAGTATTCAGAAAAGACAAAGATGGTTTAAAAGGTCGATTTAAAATCTTAGGTCAAATAACAATAGGAATTTTTGTAGGGATGATGCTTTATTTTTCTCCTCAAGTAGTAATAAAAGAAAAGATTGCTAATGCTGAAGTTGCGGTAGTTGAAAATCAGATTCAAACAAACCCTTCCGCTTTATTTGATAAGGAACAAAAGTCCTTAAAAACTACCATCCCATTTGTTAAAAACAATGAGTTTGACTATTCGATTTTGGTGAGTTGGTTAGGAGAAGGTTATGAAAAATATGCATGGATAATTTTTACACTCATAGTAGTTTTTATAATTACAGCCGTTTCTAACGGTGCAAATCTAACAGATGGTATCGATGGTTTAGCCGCAGGGTCATCAGCAATTATAGTATTGGCATTAGGGGTTTTTGCTTGGATCTCAGGTAACATCATATTCGCTAATTATTTGAATGTAATGTACATCCCGTATTCCGGTGAGATGACCATTTTCATAAGTGCTTTTGTGGGTGGTTTGGTTGGATTCTTATGGTACAATACATATCCGGCTCAAGTATTTATGGGAGATACCGGAAGCTTAACTATTGGTGGAATTATTGCTGTTTTGGCTGTTTCTGTGCGCAAAGAATTATTAATACCAATATTGGCTGGAATCTTTTTGGCAGAAAATTTATCAGTGATTTTGCAGGTGGCCTATTTTAAATATACAAGAAAGAAATATGGAGAGGGGAAACGTATTTTTTTAATGTCACCGCTTCATCACCACTTTCAAAAAAAAGGATATCACGAAAGTAAAATAGTGACGAGATTTTGGATAATTGGAATCATGTTAGCAGTGTTGTCGATCATAACATTAAAAGTGAGATAAAATGAAGAAGATTGCCATTTTGGGTGCTGGCGAAAGTGGTGTAGGAACGGCAATTCTTGCAAAAAAAAAAGGGTATAAAGTTTTTGTTTCTGATAAGGGAACAATTGATGAAAAATATAAGAAAGTTCTTTTACATAATGATATTTTTTTTGAAGAGGGAAAGCATACAAAAGCTGAAATTTTAGATGCAGACTTGGTGATGAAAAGTCCGGGGATTCCGGATAGTGTCATCTTGGTTCAGGACTTGCTAAATAGAAATATTCCAGTACTGTCTGAAATTGAGTTCGCTGCACAATTTACGAAGGCAAGTGTGGTTGGAATTACAGGAAGTAATGGTAAAACTACTACTACTTTATGGACACATCACATTTTGAAAAGAGCAGGATTCAATGTAGGCGTTGCTGGTAATGTAGGTGATAGCTTCGCATTAAAAGTAGCAACAGAAAGTTATGAATATTATGTGCTTGAGTTGAGCAGTTTTCAATTAGATGGAATTAAAGATTTTGCACCTCATATAGCGATCATAACTAATATTTCACCTGATCATTTAGACAGGTATGATTATAAATATGAAAATTATATCGATGCTAAGTTTAGAATTACAAAAAACCAGACCGAGCACGATTATTTGATATACGATGCAGATGATGAACAAATATCGAAATGGTTAATTAATAATAAAACAAAAGCAATTTTGTTGCCTTTTTCAATCAAGAAAACAGTCAGTAGGGGAGCTTATAAAAAAGATAATAACATAATAATAACAACTGATCCAAACAACATATTTACAATGAACATAACAACATTAGCATTACAAGGAAATCACAACACAAAAAATGCTATGGCGACCGCCATGGTCGCAAAATTATTAGGCATTAGAAATGGGACCTTAAGAGAAAGCCTCGAAGATTTTGATAGTGTTGAACATCGTTTAGAATTTGTGCTTAAAATAAATGGCGTTCAATACATTAATGACTCTAAGGCCACTAATGTAAATGCCACCTACTACGCTTTGGAAAGTATGGAAACCCCCACTATATGGATAGTAGGTGGTGTTGACAAGGGAAACGATTATACCGAATTGCTACCTCTGGTAAGAGAAAAAGTAAAGGCCATTATTTGTTTAGGATTAGACAATTCTAAGATAATTGAAACTTTTGGCAATGTGGTTGATTTTATTTGTGAAACGGCCGGTGCAGAAGAAGCTGTAAAAGTGGCCTACAAAGTTTCAGAAAAAGGGGATGCTGTTTTGTTGTCTCCAGCTTGTGCCAGTTTTGATTTGTTTGAGAATTATGAAGACAGAGGAAGACAATTTAAAGATGCAATTAGACTGTTGTAAATGACAAGAATACTACGCAATATAAGTGGTGATAGAACTATTTGGGCGATTGTTGCCGTGTTGGCAATATTTTCCTTTCTCCCTGTGTATAGCGCAAGTACCAATCTAGTGGGGGTTGTTGGTAAAGGAACCACACTAGGGTACTTGCTCAAACACGCTATGTTGTTAATTCTTGGTTTTGTTATTATTTATGCGACACATAAAATACCCTACAGGTATTTTAGTGGTCTTTCTGTTTTATTGATTCCCATTGTGCTAGTTTTATTGGCCTATACTTTATATCAGGGTAATACTATTAGTGGTATAAATGCCAGTAGATGGATAAGCATTCCATTTGTAGGTATCGGATTTCAGACCTCTACGTTAGCCAGTGTAGTTGTTATGATGTATTTGGCAAGATACCTGGCAAAAAATAAAGAAAAGAAAATAGAATTTAAACAGAGTCTATTACAATTATGGTTACCAATAGGTTTAGTATTAGCACTTATTTTACCTGCAAACTTTTCAACAACTGCTATTATCTTTTCAATGGTATTAATCATAGCTTTTTTAGGAGGTTATCCTGTAAAATATATTGGTGCTATACTGGGTATTGGTATCCTAATATTGGCCTTGTTTATATTAACAGCCAAGGCTTTTCCGGACGCTATTAAAAATAGTAGAATAGAAACTTGGTCAAACCGAATAGAAAACTTTTCAAACCCTGATGAAGAAGAAAATTATCAAGCGGAAAAGGCGAAACTAGCCATTGCGTCTGGTGAAATTCAAGGAAAAGGTCCTGGTAAGAGTATTCAGAAAAACTTTTTACCACAATCATCCTCAGATTTCATTTATGCAATTATTGTTGAAGAATTTGGGTTGATTGGAGGCATTACCTTGCTCCTTTTATTCTTGGGATTACTCTTTAGAATTGTTATAGTTGCTACCAAAACGGAATCAATATTTGGCACTTTATTAGTTCTTGGTGTTGGCATACCCATTATATTTCAAGCCTTAATAAATATGGCAGTCGCAGTTGGATTGTTTCCAGTAACGGGGCAGCCTCTCCCTTTGATAAGCACGGGAGGAACGTCTATTTGGATGACATGTTTTGCAATAGGCATCATATTAAGTGTAAGCGCTGTTAGAGAAGAAGAAATAGATGCAGATAAGAAAAAAAATGATGATAACCCTTTAACTATATTACATGAAGCCATCGGTTAACATATTGATAAGCGGAGGCGGAACAGGAGGACATATCTATCCTGCAATTGCAATTGCCAATGAATTAAAAAAGCGGAACTCTGAAGCTAATTTTTTGTTTGTAGGTGCCCAGGGCAGAATGGAAATGGAAAAAGTTCCTCAGGCGGGTTATCCAATTCAAGGGTTATGGATCACAGGTATCCAACGAAAGTTGACGCTAAAGAATTTAATGTTCCCCTTTAAGTTAATGAGTAGTTTGTTTAAAGCGAATAAGATCATTAAAAGTTTTAAACCAAATGTAGTGATTGGTACGGGTGGTTTTGCATCTGGACCAACCTTATACATGGCAACAAAAAAGGGAATACCCACATTGGTGCAAGAACAAAATTCATATCCTGGTATTACTAATAAATTATTAGGTAAAAAGGCCAGCACAATATGCGTTGCATATGACGGTTTAGAACACTTTTTTCCGCTTGATAAAATAGTAAAAACAGGAAATCCGGTTCGTCAGGATTTGTTAGAAATTACTCATAAAAGGATCGAAGCACAAAAAATTTATAAACTGAGTTCAACTCAAAAAACATTGCTGGTTTTAGGTGGGAGCTTAGGTGCCAGAGCTATTAATCAATTATTAGAAAGAGAAATTAATTGGCTTGTAGAAAAAAACGTACAAGTTATTTGGCAAACGGGTAAATTCTATTTTGATGAGTATAGGCAGTTTGAAAAACTTAAAGGGGTTCAAACTTTTGAGTTTATCAGCACAATGGATTTGGCCTATGCAGCAGCAGATATTATTATTAGTAGAGCAGGTGCAAGCTCTATATCAGAATTATGCATTGTTGGTAAACCCGTAATTTTTATTCCTTCACCAAATGTGGCTGAAGATCATCAAACCAAAAATGCCATGGCAGTTAAAACTAAAAACGCGGCGATTTTAATAAAAGAAAATGAGCTAGGCAATTTTAAAAAACAATTCGAAAGTTTGTTGCAAAGCCAGGAAAAACAGGATGAATTAGGTAAAAATATCAAATTATTGGCATTGCCAAACGCGACAGAACATATAGCAAATGAAGTTGAAAATTTGCTACACAAAAATTAATGTAAAGGTGTAAATGAACTTAAAAAATATACATAACATTTACTTTATTGGTATTGGCGGCATAGGCATGAGCGCTTTAGCTCGTTATTTTCATGCACATAATTTTTACGTTTGCGGTTATGATAAAACAGAAACAACAATAACAAAATCTTTAGAAGAACTAGGGATTTTGATTCATTATAATGATGACATTGATTTAATACCAAAACAATTTTTTGATAAGAACAATACATTAATTGTTTATACCCCAGCCATTCCTAAGGAACACAATGAATTGAACTATTTTATTAATAACAAGTATCATGTTAATAAACGTTCCAAAGTATTGGGAGAGGTCACTAAAAACACTTATTGTTTTGCAGTTGCAGGTACCCATGGTAAAACAACAACTTCAGCTATTTTAGGACATATTCTAAAGGAGGTGGGTGTAGATGCTACATCATTTTTAGGAGGAATTTCTGAAAATTATAATTCGAATTTAATTCTTGGGGGAGATAAAATTAGCGTTGTTGAAGCCGATGAATTTGACAGGTCTTTTTTACAGCTTTCACCCAACATGGCGTGTATTACCTCAATGGATGCAGATCATCTTGATATTTATGGCGAAAAACAGGAGTTAGAGAAATCTTTTATTGATTTTTCTAACATAGTTTCTGATCATCTTTTTGTCAGAAAAGGCTTACCAATAGAGGGGATTACATATGGAATTGAAGAAGGTGCGGATTACGATGTTAAAAATATTGTTATTAAGAACGGAACCTATTTTTTTGATGTACAAACGCCATCAGAAATTATTAAAAATATAGAACTGAATATTTCAGGAAAACATAATGTGCTAAATACTGTGGTGGCTTTGGCAATGGTTAATGTTTATGGAGTTCCACTCCAAACCATTGCTAAAGCCTTATTAACATTTAAGGGTGTACAACGCAGATTTACGTACAAAATTAAAACGGATGACTTGGTTTTGATTGATGACTATGCCCACCATCCAACAGAAATTAATGCAGTTGCTGATGCAGTAAAAGAGTTGTATCCTCAAAAAAAAGTATTGGTAATATTTCAGCCACACTTATTTAGTAGGACTAAAGATTTTGCCGATGATTTTGCAGAAAGTTTAGGAAAATTTGACGAACTGATATTGTTAGATATTTATCCAGCTAGAGAAAAACCTATGGAAGGTATAACGTCAAACTGGTTATTAAATAAAGTAAATCTTGATAAAAAAAAAACAGTATCAAAGGAGCTGTTAATTGAAAATATACTTGAATCAAAAGCTACAGTAATGGTAATGATCGGAGCTGGAGATATTGGAGAGCTGGTAAATACTGTCAGGGATAATTTGTTAAATAGAGTTGTATGAAGAAGTTTATTGGTTACATAAAAACATTTTTATTAATAGCTTTTTTAGTATTCCTATATGGGTTCTCATCAAGTAGAAATAAGCTTAAGAAAGTTGATAATATTGATATCATTTTTGAGAATGGCGATAATCTTTTCATAACTTATGAAATGGTTAATAAATTGTTAATACAAAAATATGATGGACTTAAAAGTCAGCCAAAAGAAAATATACTTTTGAATAAGTTAGAAGAAGTTTTGCTTTCTAACAATATGATTGAAAATGCTGAGGTTTTTTTATCGGTGGATGGTGAGTTAGGAGCAGTAATTAAGCAGAAAACACCGATAGCAAGGGTCCGTCAAGATGAAGGTACTTATTATATTGACAGTAAGGGGAATAAAATGCCATTATCATTAAATTATTCAGCAAGAGTTCCGATTGTGGAAGGGATTTCTGATGGAGAAATACCTAAAGAAATTTATACGCTGGCAAACCTTATTCATAAAGATGAGTTTTTGAAAAAACAGATTGTTGGTATTGAACAAACTCCAAAAAAGGAGTTCATATTGAAATCAAGAGTTGGAAATCAAACTATAGAATTAGGAGATTTAAGACAAATTGATAAAAAAATTAAAAAGTTAAAGGTGTTTTATCATAAAAATTTAAATGATAAAACTTCTAATGTTTATAAAAAAATAAACTTGATGTATGATAATCAAGTTGTGTGCACAAAATAAAAATTATGGAACAAGATAACTTTGCAGTTGGTTTAGATATTGGTACTACAAAAATTGTTGCCATGATTGGTAAACCCAATGAGTATGGAAAAATTGAAATGCTCGGTATTGGGAACGCTAAAAGTTTGGGTGTTCATAGGGGAGTGGTTAATAATATCACACAAACTATTCAATCAATTCAACAAGCGATAGAGGAGGCTGAAAGTGTTTCAGACCTTGAAATTAAAGAAGTGGTTGTAGGTATAGCAGGTCAGCATATTCGAAGCTTACATCATAGTGATTATATTACCAGGCCTAATTCTGAAGAAGTAATTGATGAAGCAGATATTGATAAATTGATCAGTCAGGTTCATAAATTGGTTATGTTACCGGGCGAAGAAATAATCCATGTCTTACCGCAAGATTATAAAGTTGACGGGCAAGCTGAAATAAAAGCTCCAATAGGTATGTATGGAGGCCGGTTAGAAGCTAATTTCCATGTTGTTGTTGGTCAAGTCTCATCAATAAGAAATATAGGTAGATGTATTAAAAGTGCAGGTTTAGAATTGGCAAATATTACGCTGGAACCATTAGCTTCTGCAGATGCAGTACTAAGTCAGGAAGAAAAAGAAGCAGGAGTGGCGCTAATTGATATAGGCGGTGGAACTACAGATTTAGCCATTTTCAAGGACGGTATTATCCGCCATACAGCAGTAATTCCGTTTGGAGGAAATGTTATTACCGAAGATATTAAGGAAGGATGTTCAATTATAGAAAAACAAGCAGAATTGCTTAAAACAAAATTTGGGTCTGCTTGGCCTGGTGAAAATAAAGAAAATGAAATTGTTTCAATTCCTGGTTTAAGAGGAAGAGATCCTAAGGAAATTACATTAAAAAATCTTTCGAAAATAATTCATGCACGTGTTGTAGAAATTATAGAACAGGTCTATTTGGAAATAAAAAATTACGGACATGATGAAACAAAGAAAAAATTAATAGCCGGGATTGTTTTAACAGGTGGTGGTGCAGAATTAAAACACATTAAGCAGTTAGTTGAATACATAACCGGTATGGATACAAGAATTGGTTATCCTAATGAGCATTTAGCTGGTAATTCTGATGTCGATTTATTGAGCCCTTCATTTGCAACGGCGGTAGGATTGCTAATGAAAGGACTAAATCAAAAAAAGAAAAGTGAAAGATCTTTGACCGGTCAAATGGCTAATAAGGGAGGATCAACTTTTGAGACATCCGGAAATGACATAAAGGTTGATAGAAAATCAATTTTTGAAAAATGGGCTGATAAATTCAGAGAATTTTTAGATAACGCAGAATAGAAAAATAAGATGTTTTTAAAACATTTTTAAAGGAAAATATAAGATAAATTATAGAAAAAAAGTTATGAGCACAGAGTTTGAAAATCTTGCATTCGATTTACCAAAAAATCAATCAAACGTAATTAAAGTAATTGGTGTTGGCGGCGGCGGTAGTAATGCTGTTAACCATATGTACCAAAAAGGTATTACCGGTGTTGATTTTGCTATTTGTAATACAGACGCACAGGCCTTACAAAATAGCCCGGTAGCTACAAAAATACAACTAGGCGCATCGTTAACCGAAGGGTTAGGGGCTGGTGCTAATCCAGATGTTGGAGAACAAGCGGCTATGGAAAGTATTGATGATATTAAAACTATGCTTAGTTCACGGGCAAAAATGGTTTTTATCACTGTTGGTATGGGCGGCGGAACAGGTACTGGTGCAGCGCCAATCATTGCTAAGATCGCTAAGGAAATGGATTTATTGACGGTTGGAATTGTAACGATCCCATTTTCTTTTGAAGGTAAAATGCGTAATGAACAAGCACAAAAAGGGATAGAAAAACTACGTCAACACATTGATTCATTAGTAGTGATCAATAATAATAAATTACGCGAAGTTTATGGAAACCTAGGCTTTAAAGCTGGTTTTTCTAAAGCCGATGAAGTGCTATCAACGGCCGCATCAGGTATTGCTGAGGTAATTACACATCATTATACACAGAACATTGATTTAAAAGATGCCAAAACGGTGCTTTCTAATAGTGGTACTGCTATTATGGGATCAGCAACCGCTTCAGGGCAAAACAGAGCTCAAGAGGCTATTACTAGGGCCTTAGATTCTCCATTATTAAATGATAATAAAATCAATGGAGCTAAAAACGTACTGTTATTGATCGTTTCAGGAAATGTTGAAATAACCATTGATGAAATTGGTGAAATTAACGACTATATTCAAAGCGAAGCAAAAAGCAATGTAGATATTATTATGGGTGTTGGGGATGATGCTGAACTTGGTGAAGCTATTGCTGTAACTGTAATTGCAACGGGTTTTAATAAAGAACAGCAATTGGAAATTACAAGTACAGAAACCAAAAAAATTGTACATGATCTAGAAGACACTCAAATTGAAGAAAATGATGTTCAGGTTGAGGAAAAAGTAGTAAGACATACGTTGGAAATTGAAAATGAAGATTTAGTTGTTGAACAAGAGAGTGTTTCTGAGACCATTAATGAAATTGAGGT
>CAZJCZ010000014.1:0-25006 GCA_964544575.1 uncultured Flavobacteriaceae bacterium
AAGTTAATCGATGAAATTGGCGATGATCATATAGCAACATCAGCTAAAACTCCCTTGCGAGATGATGCTTTTGAAATTTCTGATGCGAAAAAAATACAAACCATAGAGGAAGATGTTGCCCATATATTACATACATTGGGAATGGACTTAACAGATGATAGCTTAAAGGGAACACCCCGTAGAGTTGCCAAAATGTTTGTGAAAGAAATTTTTAGCGGGTTACATCCTGATAAAAAACCAAAACCTTCAACTTTCGATAATAATTATAAGTATGGTGAAATGCTGGTAGAAAAGAATATAACAGTTTATTCAACTTGCGAGCACCACTTATTACCAATTGTAGGCAAGGCACACGTGGCCTATATTTCTAATGGTAATGTTATTGGTTTATCCAAAATGAACCGTATAGTTGATTATTATGCAAAACGGCCTCAGGTACAGGAAAGATTAAACATGCAGGTAGTTCAAGAACTTCAACTTGCATTAGGTACTGAAGATGTTGCTTGTGTAATAGACGCAAAACATTTATGCGTTAATTCTCGTGGAATTAGGGATGTGGCAAGCAGCACGGTAACTTCAGAATTTGGAGGTAAATTTAAAGATGACGCTATAAAAAGGGAGTTTTTAGATTATATTAAGATGGATACGGATTTTGAAGATCTATAATTATAATTTACTTAAAAAATCCATCGTATCAACCCCATCTGCATAATCTGTTAGAGATGGTTCTTGAGTTTTCCCAAAAGGAACAGCGTTCTTTATTGTGTTACTAACGATACATTGAATATCATCTTCGTCAGACTTAAGTTTTGCTATGAGCTTGTCGTTGTTATCATAATATTCATAAAATAGCGTTGCAATTGGTGAGGAGTAGCTGGCATCTTCTTTTAACATCAAAAAACCATTTTCCAGTAAATCGAATTCACTCATTAAATAGACTGTCTTATTATAATCGTAGTTGTTTTGATATTTTATGTAGTTAATTATATCACCATAGTCGTAGATCGCTTTAAATAATTTGTCAAAATCATAATTCTTGGGCACAAATAACTTTGAAACACTCCTGCATCCTAACCCGAAATATCTGAATATATCTTCACCCAATTTCTTGAGTTCTTCATTAGATTCATTCCCAGTTAGTACGGCAACCGCATTTCTATTTTTACGGATGATGTTTGGGTATTTGCCAAAATAATATTCAAAATAACGAGCAGTATTATTGCTTCCAGTTGCTATGGCGGCATCAAAATCATCCAACCTTTCTTCTGTGAACTGTATAGTTCCTTTAAATTGAGGCTCTATGTGCTCTAAATATTTGGCAATTAAAGGTAAGAAGTGATTATCGTTAGATGATTGTTTTACGATGACTTTGTTTCCTGAAAGCAATACCGATAGAAAATCATGAAAACCAACCAATGGAATGTTTCCAGCCATAATAATAGCAACAGTTTTTGTTTTGTTTTGTTCTAAAGAGTAGGATGATACCCAATTAATTAAGTTGCTTTTATTCAAGGTTTTAGACCAATTTTCAAAAGCATATAATATATTGTCTTCAGTAAACCAGCCATTAGTTTCTTTTGCCCTTTTTATTTGAAGATTAAAAGGATCGAAAAACAATTCATTATATAAAATAGATTTTTTTTCTTCGATTTTTTTTCTAGAAAATTGACCTAAAAATTCACCTAATTTTGAAAAAGCTTCAATTCGTTTTTCCAGTAACATTTTATTGTTGAATTTAAATGCTGAATATGTATATTTGCCGTGCAAATTTAGTGGAAAAAATATTATGGCGATTATAATAACTGATGAATGTATAAATTGTGGAGCTTGTGAGCCTGAGTGCCCAAATACTGCAATTTATGAAGGAGCAGAAGAGTGGAAATATAAAGATGGTACTACACTTTCAAACGATGTTGTTTTGCCAAATGGGAAAAAAGTTAATGCTGATGATGAGCAAGAACCCATAAGTGATGAGATCTACTATATAGTACCTGATAAATGTACCGAATGTAAAGGATTTCATGACGAGCCTCAATGTGCCGCTGTTTGCCCAGTAGATTGTTGTGTGCCCGATGATGAACATGTTGAAACAGAAGAAGAACTTCTAAAGAAGCAGCGATTTATGCATAACGATTAATTGATATAGATTTATTAAAGATCGAAATCCTAAAACACTTATTTTAGGATTTTTTATTTTAATTCTTAGATAAGTAAATACTATATTTGCACCGCTAAAAATTGGAATATATGAAATCGAAATAACTTTAGTTATAAGATTACTTTTGACCAAAGCGTTAATACAGAAATTATCATATGAAAGCCGGAATTGTAGGATTACCAAATGTTGGAAAATCAACTTTATTTAATTGTTTATCAAATGCGAAGGCACAAAGTGCCAATTTTCCTTTTTGTACTATAGAGCCAAATATTGGAGTTGTAAATGTACCTGATAAGCGACTTGAAAAATTAGAAGAGTTGGTAAATCCAGAGCGTGTAATTCCCGCAACGGTAGATATTGTTGATATAGCCGGTTTGGTGAAAGGAGCCAGTAAAGGTGAAGGTTTGGGAAATAAGTTTTTAGGAAATATCCGGGAAACAGATGCGATCATTCATGTATTAAGATGTTTTGATAATGATAATATAATCCATGTAGATGTTACTATTGATCCTATTAGAGATAAAGAAACTATTGATATAGAATTGCAGTTTAAAGATCTTGAAACTGTAGAAAAAAAACTGGATAAGGTAAAAAGAGTAGCAAAAATTGGTGATAAAGATGCAGTAAAAGAAGAATCTGCCTTGTTAAAAGTTAAAAATGGATTAGAAAGTGCTATTTCTGTGAGAGCAATTGAATTGACAAACGCAGAGCGGGAAGAATTTATTAAACCTTTACAATTGCTTACCGATAAACCAGTTTTATATGTTTGTAATGTAGATGAAGCTTCTGCAAAAAATGGGAACGCATACGTTGAAAAAGTCAAAAAAGCAGTGGCAAATGAAAACGCAGAAGTGATTGTTCTGGCAGTAGCAACTGAAGCTGATATAACAGAATTAGAAACTTATGAAGAGCGGCAGATGTTTCTTGATGATCTGGGGTTAAACGAACCTGGAGCTTCTGTACTTATTAGGGCTGCTTATAAATTATTAAATTTACAAACCTATTTTACTGCTGGTGTTAAGGAAGTAAGAGCCTGGACCATACATATTGGTGATACGGCACCACAAGCAGCTGGCGTAATTCATACGGATTTCGAAAAGGGATTTATCCGTGCAGAAGTCATGAAATACGATGATTTTGTAAACTATGGCAGTGAAGCTAAAGTGAAAGAAGCCGGTAAATTGGCAATTGAAGGAAAAGAGTATGTTGTTCAGGATGGTGATATAATGAACTTTAGATTTAATGTTTAACTACATTTAATGAAATTTCAACTTAATGGTTTAGATGCTAAAAGTAATGCCAGGGCAGGTAAAATTACCACTGATCATGGTGTTATAGAGACTCCTATTTTTATGCCAGTTGGCACTGTTGCTTCTGTAAAAGGAGTACATCAACATGAATTGATAAAAGATATCAATGCCGATATTATATTAGGTAATACTTATCATCTTTATCTTCGACCTAAAACTGAAATATTAGAGCAAGCAGGTGGTTTGCATAAATTTATGAATTGGGATCGTCCTTTACTGACAGATAGTGGGGGGTATCAAGTGTATTCATTATCAGGTAATAATAAAATTAATGAAGATGGTGTAAAGTTCAAATCCCATATTGATGGTTCTACCCATTTCTTTTCACCAGAAGCTTCGATGGATATTCAACGTAGTATTGGTGCAGATATCATAATGGCATTTGACGAGTGTACTCCTTATCCTTGTGAATATGAATATGCTAAAAAATCAATGCATATGACTCATCGTTGGTTAAAACGGTGTATTGAATATTTAGATAAAAATCCTGTTAAGTATGGTTATCAACAAACGTTTTTCCCAATTGTTCAAGGTAGCACTTATAAAGATTTACGTAAAATGTCAGCCGAATTTATTGCATCTGTAGAAGCAGAGGGTAATGCCATTGGTGGGCTATCAGTAGGTGAACCGGCAGAAGAAATGTATGCAATGACTGATCACGTTTGTAATATTTTACCTAAAGACAAACCAAGATATTTAATGGGCGTCGGTACACCAATAAATATTTTAGAAAATATTGCCTTGGGTATTGACATGTTTGATTGTGTAATGCCAACCAGAAATGGAAGAAATGGTATGCTATTTACTGCTCATGGCACAATTAATATTAAAAATAAAAAATGGGAGGATGATTTCTCACCAATTGATGAGATGAATATCACCATGGTCGATACAGAATATTCTAAAGCATACTTAAGACATTTATTTATATCAAAGGAGTATTTAGGTAAACAAATCGCGACGATCCATAATCTTGGGTTTTATTTATGGTTGGTTCGTGAAGCTAGAAAGCATATATTAGCAGGAGACTTTACAAGTTGGAAAAATACTATGGTAAAACAAATGGATAAACGCCTGTAAACATTGCGAATTTTAGACAAATACATATTAAAAAAATATTTCACATCGTTTATATTTGTATTAGTTATACTTATACCAATAGCTATTGCAATTAATGTTTCGGAAAAAATTGACAAGTTTTTACAACATGCAGATTTAGGGTTTGCTGAAATAGTAACAGATTACTATATTCCTTTTATCGTTTATTATGGTGCAACTTTTATGCCTTTGGCGCTATTTATTTCAACTATTTTTTTGACCTCCAAATTAGCTTCAAATACTGAAATTGTTGCGATACATGGAGCGGGTATTTCATATAACAGGCTACTCAGACCTTATATAATTGGAGCAATAATTATAGGTTTAATTTCCTTCATGGCGAATCATTTTATAGTACCTCATTCTAATAAATCTTTTGAAGAATTTGAAGAGGCATATCTTCGAAAAAGAAAGAAAACGCAAACCAATGTTAGTAACGTAAGTTTACAGTTAACTGAAAATGATTATGTTTATTTTAGAAATTTTAATTTCAAAACAAATAGGGGTTTTGATTTTTCTTATGAAATTTTTGACGGACTGCATTTAAAATATAAAATGATTGGGCAGAGCATCAAATGGAATGAAAAAGATAGCACGTATACTATATCAAATTTTAGAGAACGTAAAATATTCAATCCAAATGATAGCATACGATCTGGTAGAAAATTAGATACAACTTACAATTTTTTCCCAAAAGATCTATTGTATGTTGGTTATTTGGCTCAAGAAATGCCTTCATTTCAACTTGCTAATCATATTGAAAAATCTGAAAATAGGGGAGTAAAAAATTTAAATAAATATAAGGTTGAATTATATAAACGTACCAGTTTGCCATTCTCTTCATTAATTCTGACCATAGTTGCGGTTTCACTTGCTGCAAGAAAGAGAAGAGGAGGTATGGGTATTGGTTTAGCTGTTGGTGTTAGCCTAATGTTCTTATATATATTTTTTATGAAAGTTTCGGAAGTTTTAGGTGCCGGAGCAACTTACAATTCGCTACTTATGGTATGGATTCCCAATATTTTATTCGGACTTTTAGCAATTTATCTCTATTTTAATGCCAAACAATAAATTAAAAAATAATCTCCATTTACATTTTTTAGTTTTCATAGCTGGATTTACGGCCATATTAGGAGAGTTGATTTCAATTAAGGCTGTTCCTTTGGTTTGGTACCGAATGGTTATCGCAGGGATAATAATGTTTCTATATATTAAAATCGCTAAAATAAATACCAAGGTTCCAAAATCGGCAATACTAAAATTTTTCATGGCTGGAATCATTATTGCCCTTCATTGGATAACCTTTTTTGCAGCGATAAATCAAGCCAATGTTTCCATTGCACTTGCCATGTTCTCAACCGGAGCCTTTTTTGCTTCTCTGATTGAACCTATTTTTTATAAGCGTAAAATAAATCGATATGAAATTCTTTTTGGATTAATGGTGTCAATCGGAGTTTATATAATTTTAGATAGTGAAATAAAATATCTTACAGGCATATTATTAGGAATATCGGCAGCATTTTGTTCTGCACTGTTTGCCGTAATAAATGGTAGGTTTGTTGAAAAATATGATGCTTCTGTTATTTCATTCTATGAGTTTATAGGTGGTGTTGTTTTCATTTCAGTCTTCTTATTCTTTACGAATGATGGTTTTAGTCTAGAATTCTTTCAATTGGTGTCTGAAGATTGGTTGTATATATTGATATTAGCCTCAATCTGTACGGCTTATGCATTTATAGCCAGCGTACATATTATGAAGTATATAAGCCCATTTACGGTTATGCTAACCTATAATTTAGAACCTATTTATGGAATAATTCTAGCAATTGTGATCTTTGGAAGTGACGAAATTATGAGTGCAAATTTTTATTATGGTGCTATTCTTATATTATTTACTGTTTTAATTGATGGATTAATGAAACGCAAGCCCAATATATTTAGTAAAAAAGTCAAAGATTAACATTAAAAACGCAATTAATTCTTATTCATTTGCCCCTTATTGTTTTCATTTTGAATTTAAAGGAACCGCCCTAAGTTATAAAGACAAAGTTTATATATTTGTATAACCTAACTAAAACTATCCAATGGAATATTTAGATTTTGAAAAACCCATACAAGAACTTGAAGAACAATTATCAAAATGTATAATTATTGGTAAAGAGAGTGATGTTGATGTTTCTGAAACTTGCGAGCAGATAGAAAAAAAACTAGTACAAACAAAAAAAGACATATTTAAAAATCTGACTGCTTGGCAAAGAGTTCAGCTCTCACGACATCCTGATAGACCGTACACATTAGATCATATTAGTGCCCTTGCTGGAGAAACTTTTATGGAATTACATGGTGATAGAACGGTAAAAGATGACAAGGCTATGATTGGGGGCTTGGGAAAAATTGGTGATCAATCATTTATGTTCATAGGTCAGCAAAAAGGGTTTAATACCAAAACCCGGCAATATCGAAATTTTGGAATGTCTAACCCTGAAGGATATAGAAAAGCTTTACGTTTAATGAAAATGGCAGAAAAATTTGATGTTCCTGTCGTAACATTATTGGATACACCAGGGGCATATCCTGGTTTAGAAGCCGAAGAACGTGGACAAGGAGAGGCTATTGCTAGAAATATCTTAGAAATGACTCGTTTGAAAACTCCCATCATAACTGTCGTGATTGGCGAAGGAGCTTCAGGTGGTGCCTTAGGAATTGGCGTAGGAGATCGAGTTTATATGATGGAAAATACCTGGTATACCGTAATTTCTCCTGAATCTTGTTCATCAATTTTATGGCGTAGTTGGGAATACAAAGAACAGGCTGCCGAAGCGTTAAAACTTACGGCGATTGATATGAAAAAGCTCAAATTGATAGATGGGATTATTAAAGAACCTTTTGGAGGAGCGCATCGTAATAGAGAGGAAGCCTTTAAAATAGTAGAAAAGCAAATTGTAAAAGCTTACGATGAATTGAAAACTTTATCAAAAGCAGATTTGGTTAAAAAGCGTATGGATAAATATGCGGCAATGGGTGAGTATAACAAATAGTTATGATGCTCCTGTTAGGAACTTGACATTCTTATTCAAAATTTAAACCTATGAAAGTTTTATCTGCTCAACAACTTTATAAAGCAGACCAAATTACAATCAAAAAAGGTGGAATTACAGCCGTTGAATTGATGGAGCGCGCCGCAACTTTATGCTTTCAATGGATTCATAACAGACTTCAAGGTAATTCAGTTCCAATACAAATATTTTGCGGAACAGGTAATAATGGCGGTGACGGACTTGTCATAGCCAGACATCTTAAACAGCACGGATATGATGTTCATACTTATATCGTTAATTGTGGCAATAAGCGTTCCGATGAATTTTTAGCAAATTATGAACGATTAAAAGAAATAGGGGTCTGGCCAGAAATGATTACTTGCAGTTCTGAATTTCCAAAAGTTGCAGAAGATGATATGATCATTGATGCTATTTTTGGATTGGGTTTGTCAAGGAGTCCTGAGGGAATTTTAAAAGAAACTATTCAATTTATCAATAATACAAATTCTTATGTGCTCTCCATTGATTTCCCTTCCGGATTATTTGCTGATAAGGCCGTAACAGATGTTGATTCCGTTGTAAAAGCATACCAAATTTTAACTTTTCAGACCCCTAAATTGGCATTTTTATTACCTGATAATCAAGAGTTTGTTGGTAATTGGGATGTCATTGATATAGGTTTAGATACTGAGTATTTAAGTACTGTAGAAACCGATGTTTATCTCACCTATCAACCAGACGCACAACTTTTATATAAGTTTCGAGACAAATTTTCACATAAGGGTAATTTTGGGCATTCTCTAATAATTGGTGGAAGTTTTGGTAAAATTGGGGCTGTTTTATTAGCATCTAGAGCAGCGTTAACAATAGGTAGTGGTTTAGTAACGGCTTATCTCCCTAAATGTGGTTATCAAATTATACAGACAGCATTACCTGAAGTAATGGTAGAAGTGGATGCTGAAAATGAATTACAGTATTTCAATTCTAAAATACAAGCTACTACTATTGGTATAGGGACAGGAATGGGTACCCATGCAAAAACTGTGGAAGGGTTTAAACAATTTCTTCAAAAAAATAAGCTGCCTTTAATTGTTGATGCAGATGCGATTAATATATTATCAAAAAATAAGAGTTTATTGAAATTATTGCCTGAAAATTCAGTTTTGACACCACACCCAAAAGAATTTGAGCGGTTGGTAGGTAAATGGAAAGATGATTTTGAAAAACTAGATAAACTTCTAAAATTATCTAAAAAATACAAATTAGTTATTGTATTGAAAGGGGCTTATACGGTCATTGCTTTTCAGGGGGAATTATATTTTAATACTACGGGAAATCCAGCCCTGGCTACTGCCGGAAGTGGGGATGTTCTTACAGGTATCATTACAGGATTGATTGCACAACAATACACGCCAATTGCTGCTGCAATTTTGGGAGTATATTTACATGGAAAAACAGCTGACTTGGCTATGAATTCTATGGTCTATGAAACATTTACTGCTTCTGACTGTATTGAGTATTTGTCTGATGCCTATTTAGATCTATTTAAAGAAGAGATGCCTGAAGATCAGGTGAAGGAGGAAAATCAGCAAGAAAAATAATTCTAATTAAAAAAAGCGACTATTAGCCGCTTTTTTTAAATCTATAATAGACCGTTTAATACTTCTTTAAGTTTGGGATCAGATGGTCTTGGAGCATCAGGATTCACAATATTACCTTTATCATCAATTAAAATAAATCGTGGAATACCATCTATCTGATAATCTCCAGTGAATTGATTATCGGTACCTGCAAAAAGTTGAATACCACCTAATTCTTTCTCTTTGATCATTGTTTTCCATGCTTCATGAGCTGCTAATTTATCAACTGAAATACTTACAAAAGCAATATTCTTATCATGAAATTCTTTTTCAACTTCCTTTAAAAAAGGAATTTCCCTTTTACAAGGTCCACACCATGTTGCCCAAACATCTATATATACAAACTTACCTTTAAGATCATCTAATGAAGTAGTGCCTCCATTATAGTTTTCATAGTTTGTAAATTTTGGAGATGGAGTACCTTTTAATTTTGCCATTTTAGATGCTTTATCATATTGTCCGGCAAAAAATTTAAATAGCATCTCTGTATCTTTTAGATCTTCGGCATATAATGTTGAATCTAAATTTTTATAATTATCCCTAAGATTGACAAATTCGTTCTTTTTGTCTTCCAATGAGCTTATGAATACTTCTTTTTCTAAAGCATATAGATCGTTTATATTGTTAAAAGTTTCCTCTTGAAGTAATGTTTTTTTTACCAAATAATTACTGGCGTCACTTCCATTCCCACTAAAGGTTAAAGTTTCATCAAATTCTTTTGTGTCCAACGATATCGAAATATCATAGCCGTTTTCTAAAAAAAGAGTTGCAAACTCATTACCATCTGTCATTGAATAAACCCCTTTTGTAACTTTTAAAGTATCTGTAAAAGAATTGTCATCATTTAATGTAATGGTTTTTATAACCTCGTTTCTGTTATTGATAATTTTTAGTTCTTGGCTAATTGCATTATCTATTTTACCTGACAACGTAACATAGTCTTTTATTTCAGGCTCGTTTTTACAGGCAATTAGTAGTAGCAAAGCTGTTAATGTTATAAATAATTTCTTCATTTTATATTTTAATAATGATTAAGGCGCAAAAATATAATTTTTGTTTTAGTAAATTGTTAAAATTTACGTTAAATGATGCAGGCTAATAATATTGCGAGCTTTTTGAACTATTGAAATTATAAAACATAAAAAAACCCTGAATAACAAGGTTTCTTTTTGTCATAATAAGTTATGGTCAGACTCCTAAATTTGTAAATAAATCCACTAATTTAGGACTTGAAGGTCTAGGAGCATTAGGGGTAACAATTTTCCCGTCAGGATCAATCAATATAAAACGAGGAATTCCCTTAATTGAAAAATCAGTTATAAAATTAGAGTCCCAGCTTCTATCAGCATATAATTGGATGCCGCCTAGTTCTTTATCCACTATCATTTTTTTCCATGCTTCATGATCTTTTTCAACATCTACAGAAATACTTACAAACTCGATATTTTTACCATGATATTGTTTTTCTATCTTTTTTAGGGAAGGAATTTCTCTTTTACACGGTCCACACCAAGTAGCCCAAACATCAATATATACATATTTACCTTTGAGATCATCTAATGATGTTGTACCACCTTTAAAATTTTCGTAATTCATGAACTTTGGAGATAATTCACCTTTAGCGGTTGTTTTTAACTTATTAAATGCTTTCGTAATCTTACTATTATTCAAAGTATCAGTTGAATAAGTCATGAAGTTGTTATAGAAATCCTTTAAGTTTTCTGTATAGGTTATCCCATATTTCGCATTGCTATATAACAGGGCATTTTTTATCGTTTCAATTTTAACATTTTCATTTATCACATCCAAATAAACTAAATCATATTTTTCATCTTCCTCATTTATTTTGTCTTGAGTTAAATTGTTATAATGACTTTGTAATATACTTCTATATGAAGATGAGTTATTGAAGTCATCAATATTATTTAGATCAATACTCGTTATTCCAGAATTGAAAGAATCCGAGGGCTTAAATTCAGGGTTTTTGGTATAATAACGATGTGCGGATTCATAATTATTTAATTTTTCGACAGAAGCGAAATGAATATTTTTTAATTCTTGTGATGTGAAGGATTCTTCTAGGGTTGCACTATTCAACAATTCTTCTAAACCGTTCTTAACAGTTTTCATCTTTGTAACAAAATCATTCTCATCAAGGGAATATAAAACAGAAGATTTACCTCCATACAATTCAGTTGACGTTTTACCTTTTGTAAGTAAATAATTATTGAGGCCTGTGTTTTTGCCAGCAAATGTAATTACGTTTATAGTGTCTTTAAAATCATAAGAAACTTGCAAATCTTCATCTTTGGTCAAATATAGATCAACAACTTTATTACCATCATAAAATGAATAATAACCCGTTTCTATACTTAAAGTATCAAGAAAAAAACCATCTTCGTTAATGGCTAATTTTTTACTAAATGTATTACCGATATTATTGAGTTTAATGGTATCTTTTTCAAGATTTATTATGTTTCCCGATAAAACCATATAATCCTTTGGTTTTTCTGTTTTACATGCAATAATTGTAACAATTATTAAAAATGTAATAAGTATTTTTTTCATGCTTAATCTGATTTTAATTAGTTTGCTCTCAAAGATAATCTTAATGGGAAAAAAATGAGTAATTACTTTGATAAAATATTTGCATATATGGTTCCTTATACTGAATTTTGAGCAACTTTAAAATAGCCATGAAAGAAATTCATTATATAGAGAGTAGTCATTTAAATTTATCAAAGTTAAATGAGATCATTTCAACGGATAAGGAAATTGCCTTATCTGAGGATGCTATTGATAAAATTATTAAGTGCAGAACTTTTTTAGACAATAAATTATCTAAAAGTAAAGATTCAATTTATGGCATTAATACTGGTTTTGGGGCTTTACATAATGTAATCATATCTCCTGAGAACTTAACTATTCTTCAGGAAAATTTAGTGATGTCACATGCCTGTGGGATAGGCGAGAAAGTACCTGCAGAAATTGTCAAATTGATGCTATTCTTAAAAATTCAGTCCTTAAGTTATGGGCATTCAGGAATACAGCTGGATACAGTGAATAGATTGATAGCATTTTATAATAATGATATATTACCTGTGATTTACACTCAGGGCTCACTTGGAGCATCAGGTGATTTGGCGCCATTGGCACATTTAGCTTTGCCCTTAATTGGTAAAGGTGAAGTCATTTTTGAAGGAATGCATTATTCTGGGCAAGAAATTCTTGAAAAGTTTAAATGGAAAAAAATTACATTACAATCTAAAGAGGGTTTAGCCTTACTTAACGGAACGCAATTCATGAGTGCCTATGGGGTTGCAGTTTTACAAAAAAGCTTTAAATTATCCTATTTAGCAGATGTTTTTGGCGCACTTTCGTTGGATGCTTTTGATGGTAGAATAGAGCCTTTTAGTGATCTAATCCATCTAGTACGACCTCATAATGGGCAAATAAAAACTGCTAAGAAAATTAAGGAAATATTATCAGAAAGTGAGATTATTGTACAGGATAAAAAGCACTTACAAGATCCTTATTCATTCAGATGTATGCCGCAAGTACATGGTGCCAGTAAAGACACTTTGAATTTTGTTAAAAATACTATTGAAACAGAAATAAATTCCGTTACGGATAACCCTAATATATTTGTTAATGCTGATGAAATAATTTCAGGTGGTAATTTTCATGGGCAGCCTCTGGCATTAGGGTTAGACTTTTTAGCGATTGCCTTGGCTGAATTAGGAAATATATCAGAAAGACGAACATTTCAATTGGTTTCCGGTTCGCGTGGTTTGCCTTCTTTTTTAGTTTCTAATCCGGGTTTAAATTCGGGGTTTATGATTCCACAATATACTGCAGCGAGTATAGTAAGCCAGAATAAGCAATTGGCAACACCTGCTTCAGTAGATTCTATCGTATCTAGTAATGGTCAAGAAGACCACGTAAGTATGGGCGCTAATTCTGCTACCAAAGTAAAACGAGTTGTTGATAATTTAGAAACCATACTCGCTATTGAATTATTAAACGCCGTCCAAGCCTTAGAATTTAGAAGGCCTTTAAAAACATCACCATTTTTAGAATCTTTAGTACAAATGTATAGGACAGAAGTGTTGTTTATAGAAGAAGATAAAGTTTTACATGATGAAATTGTAAAAACTATTCACTTTATTCAAACCCTCGAAATTGATAGTAAAGAGTTATTTAATTAGGTAAGATTCTATTTTATGAATTATATCCTATGGATTGATTCGAATTATCTTTAGAAGGTAGTATTTCCAAAAAATAATAGACAATAGAACTAATTGTACCAACAAGAACTAACAAAACGATCCACATTATTTTAGTGTTATTCTCGTTTTTAGGGTTATTACTGGCATGGACTATATAATATATCATTATACCCATTTTAATAATAATAGCCAGTGCTATAAATAGGATCATGACAGAAATTGACTGGAAAAGTTCTATAGGAACCTCTTGATGACTATTTTCTAAACGAATTGCTGTTGGAATAAATGCTGTAAAAATGTGAAAAATATAGGCAAAAATTAAAAACATTGGTAAAAAAGTTAGAATACCTAACCAAATTTTTGTTGATTTTTTCATTAGACTTATATTTAATTATCTAAATGTATAAAAAATCCCTCCAATTAGGAGGGACCTTTTTTACTCTTTCTTTTCAACAGATTTTTTAGCCTTTTTAATTTTTATAGTAAGTTCATCTTTTTCTTCATCAAGATCCATAAAAATACTGTCGTTTTCTTGGAGTTGCGAATTGACAATTTTCTCAGCTAAAGCATCTTCAATATATTTCTGTATGGCACGTTTTAATGGTCGAGCGCCATATTGCCTATCAAAACCCTTATCGGCAATATAATCTTTAGCCTTTTCACTTAATGTCAATTTATAACCCAAGCCATCAATTCTATCTAGTAACTGTTCAAGTTCAATATCAATTATGGCATGTATATCTTCTTTTTCTAATGCGTTGAAAATAACAACATCATCAATACGGTTTAAAAACTCAGGAGCAAAACTTTTTTTCAGGGCATTTTCAATAACACCTCTAGCATGAGAATCGGCTTGTTTTTTCTTAGAAGCTGTTCCAAACCCAACACCCGCACCAAAGTCTTTTAATTGACGAGAACCAATATTAGAAGTCATTATTATTATTGTATGTCTAAAGTCAATTCTTCGACCTAAGCTATCTGTAATAAAACCATCATCTAAAATTTGCAATAATACATTAAACACATCAGGGTGCGCTTTTTCAATTTCGTCCAACAATACTACAGCGTATGGTTTTCTACGAATCTTCTCAGTTAATTGACCTCCCTCTTCATATCCAACATAACCAGGAGGTGCTCCAATTAATCGAGAAATAGCAAATTTTTCCATATACTCGCTCATGTCGATGCGGACTAAGGCATCTGGAGAATCAAATAACTCTCTTGCCAAAACTTTTGCTAATTGCGTTTTACCTACGCCTGTTTGACCTAAAAATATAAACGAACCAATGGGCTTATTAGGGTCTTTTAACCCAACACGATTACGTTGTATAGCCTTCACCACCTTACTAACGGCTTCATCCTGACCAATAACTTTGCCTTTAATCAAGTTATGCAAATCGGCCAAGCGAGCACTTTCAGCTTCGGCAATTCTGTTAACAGGTATTCCCGTCATCATAGATACTACTTCTGCGACATTATCTTCAGTAACTGTTTCTTTATGTAATTTAGATTGTTCTTCCCAAGCATCTTGAGCAGTTTCTAACTCTTTTTCTAATCGTTTTTCATCATCACGTAAACGCGCCGCTTCTTCGTATTTTTGACTTTTAACAACACTATTTTTCAACTCCTTAACATCTTCCAATTGCTTTTCTAATTCAAGAACTTGTTTTGGTACCACGATATTTGTGATATGTATTCTTGAACCGGACTCATCAAGTGCATCAATGGCTTTGTCAGGTAAAAAACGATCAGTCATATATCGATTTGTAAGTTTAACACATGCCTCTATGGCTCCATCCGTAAATATTACGTTGTGATGATCTTCATATTTGTCTTTAATATTATTTAGTATTTGTATGGTTTCTTCAACAGAAGTTGGCTCAACCATTACCTTTTGAAATCGACGTTCTAATGCCCCGTCTTTTTCTATATTTTGACGGAACTCATCTAAGGTTGTTGCACCAATACATTGAATTTCGCCTCTAGCCAAGGCAGGTTTAAACATATTAGAAGCATCTAAAGACCCGGTTGCGCCTCCAGCACCAACAATGGTGTGTATTTCATCTATAAAGAGAATAATATCTTCATTTTTTTCAAGCTCATTCATCAAGGCTTTCATTCTTTCTTCAAATTGGCCACGATATTTTGTACCTGCAACCAGGCTAGCTAAGTCTAATGAAACTATACGTTTATTGAACAAAATCCGTGATACTTTTCGTTCAATTATACGCAAGGCCAATCCTTCTGCAATTGCTGATTTACCAACACCAGGTTCACCAATTAATATTGGATTATTCTTTTTTCTTCTACTTAATATCTGAGATATACGTTCTATTTCTTTTTTTCTACCTACAACAGGGTCAAGTTTTCCTTCTTCTCCAAGTCGTGTTAAATCTCTTCCAAAATTATCTAAAACAGGGGTTTTAGATTTTGCACTCGTTTTACTAGGTTTAGTGCCTTCAAATGGGTTTTGTTTCTGCTCCTCAAACTCATCATCTCTTGAAGTATCTTCAGCTTTAGGACTTTCCGTAATGTCGTTGTCCATGAATAATTGGCCAAAAACAGATTTCACCTCATTATAATCGACTTCAAACTTATGAAGTAATTTAGTAGTAGGGTCATTCTCATTACGCAAAACACACAATAATAAATGTGCTGTACTTACCGACTTGCTCTTGAATAATTTAGCTTCTAAAAAAGTAGTTTTTAGTGCTTTTTCAGCTTGTTTGGTTAAATGTAAGCTCTTTTTATCATTCCCAGAAAAAGCATCAGTGCTTGCAGGGCTAAGTCCTTCAATTTTTTTTCGAAGCGATACCAAATCAACGTCTAATGCATTTAACACATCTATTGCTTCTCCATTTGCTTTACGTAGTAAGCCAAGCATTAAGTGTTCTGTGCCAATAAAATCATGACCTAACCGTAAAGCTTCTTCTTTACTATAAGCAATGACATCTTTAACTTTTGGTGAAAAATTATCGTCCATAAATAATAGATTTATATTGTAAAATTAGTAGATTTTTTTCATATAGACTTACAAAATTTATACCGAAGTTTTCATGTCAAGTTAAAATAGTGAAAAACAGCATGTTTACTGGCCTTTATTGTTAATAAATAATAATAATATTAATACTTTTATATAAGTTGAAAAAATCGGAAAAGTTGTATATTGCATCCTTGTAAAAATCACTAATAAATTAATAGAATTTTATGGCAGAAGGAGAAAAAATAATTCCTGTAAATATTGAAGATGAAATGAAATCATCATACATTGATTACTCAATGTCTGTGATTGTATCGAGAGCTTTACCGGATGTACGTGATGGTTTGAAACCAGTACACCGAAGAGTACTTTTTGGTATGCACGAATTAGGAATAAAAGCAACAGGAGCACATAAAAAATCGGCTAGAGTTGTAGGTGAGGTTTTAGGTAAATTTCATCCTCATGGAGATACTTCTGTTTATGATGCCATGGTAAGAATGGCTCAAGATTGGAGTATGCGTTACCAAATGGTTGAAGGGCAAGGTAACTTTGGTTCTCCTGATGGAGATAGCCCTGCCGCTATGCGTTATACAGAAGTAAGGATGCAAAAAATATCAGAAGAAATGTTGTCTGATATTGATAAAGATACAGTCGATCATAGATTAAATTTTGATGACACCCTGCAAGAACCTACAGTTTTACCAACAAGAATACCTAGTTTATTGGTAAATGGAGCATCAGGTATTGCGGTAGGAATGGCCACAAATATGGCACCTCATAACCTTACTGAGGTTATTTCTGGAACAATTGCTTATATAGAGAATAATGATATTGAGATTGATGAGTTAATGCAATACATCAAAGCCCCTGACTTCCCAACAGGAGGTACTATATATGGTTATGAAGGAGTAAAAGATGCCTTCCATACGGGCAGAGGCCGTATAGTAATGAGGGCTAAAACGGTTTTTGAAGAAGTTAATGGCAGAGAATGCATAGTTGTTACCGAATTACCCTATCAAGTTAATGGTGCAGATTTGATGAAGAAAACCGCTGACCTTGTGAATGATAAGAAAATTGAAGGGATTGCAACGGTTAGGGATGAAACAAGTAGAAAAGGAAGACGTTTAGTGTATGTTCTAAAAAGAGATGCCATACCTAATATTGTTCTAAATAAATTATATAAATATACGGCCTTACAAACTTCATTTAGTGTAAATAATATTGCTTTGGTTAATGGAAGACCTGAGATGTTAAATTTAAAACAACTCATTAAGCATTTTGTTAATCACAGACATGATGTCGTAGTTAGAAGAACGAAATTTGAATTAAATAAGGCAGAAGCAAGGGCCCATATTTTAGAAGGATTAATTATCGCTTCAGATAATATCGATGAAGTTATCAAAATAATCAGAGCTTCAAGTAATGCTGATGAGGCTAGAGAAAATTTAATGAAACGCTTTGAATTGTCTGAAATACAATCTAAAGCAATTGTTGAAATGAGATTACGTCAACTTACTGGTTTAGAGCAAGATAAACTTAGGTCAGAATATGAAGAAATCATGAAATTGATCGAAGACTTAAAAGAAATCTTGGTTGATAAGGTCCGTAGAATGACAATTATAAAAGATGAATTGTTGGAGATCAAAGAAAAATACGGAGACGAGCGTCGTTCAGTCATTGAATACGGTGGTGGCGATTTAAGTATTGAGGATATGATCCCGGATTCTAAGGTGGTGGTTACAATTTCACATGCCGGATATGTAAAACGAACCAATTTGGATGAATATAAAGTTCAAAATAGAGGAGGAAGAGGACAAAAAGGCGTAGCTACACGTACTGAAGATTTCTTAGAGCATTTATATGTGGCTACAAATCACCAATATATGTTGTTCTTTACCCAAAAAGGTAAAGTTTTCTGGATGCGTGTATATGAAATACCAGAAGGTAACAAAACGTCAAAAGGCAGGGCCATTCAAAATTTGGTAAATATTGAACCTGATGATAAGGTAAAAGCATTTATATGTACGCAAGACCTTAAAGATGAAGACTATGTAAATAATAATTATGTCTTAATGGTAACTAAAAAAGGCCAGACTAAAAAGACTTCATTAGAACAGTACTCCAGACCACGTACTAATGGTATCAATGCAATTACCATTAAAGATGATGATGAATTATTAGAAGCTAAACTGACTGACGGGAATAGTCAGATTATGATAGGCTTAAAATCTGGTAAGGCAATTCGTTTTGAAGAGGCTAAAACCAGGCCTATGGGTAGAAATGCTTCTGGTGTAAGAGGAATTTCACTGGCAAACGATAAAGATGAAGTTGTAGGGATGATTTCTGTTAATGATATGGAAGATGATATTTTAGTCGTTTCGGAGAAAGGTTTTGGTAAAAGATCGAGTTTAGACGCATATAGAATTACTAATCGTGGGGGCAAAGGTGTCAAAACCATTAATGTTACTGAAAAAACGGGTAATTTAGTGGCTATAAAAAATGTAACTGACGAAGATGACTTAATGATTATCAACAAGTCTGGACTAACTATTAGAATGGCAGTTGCAGATTTACGCGTGATGGGAAGAGCCACTCAAGGAGTAAAACTTATTAATATTAAAGATAATGATTCGATTGCCGCTGTAGCGAAAGTAATGTCGGACGATGATGAAGATGAAAACGAAGTTGGCACGGAAATTGAAAATAACGATTCAGAAGAAACAACAAACAATCAAGAATAATAAATTAAAACTAAAATGAAGAAACAACTAATAACAGTGTTGGCAATATTTATAGGATTGTCAGCTTATGCTCAAAAAGATGAGTTAAAATCAACAGACAAAGCATTGAAAAATGGAGATTTGGTAACAGCGAAATCTTCGGTTGATCAGGCTGAAGGACTAATAGCCAATGCAGATAATAAAATAAAAGCTAATTTTTATTTTCTAAAGGCAAAAACATATTATGATATAGCTAAAAAGAATCCTTCTTTAGATGCCAATGCTTTTGATATTGCCGCTAAATCTCTTCAGGATCTAATAGCTTTTGAAAAACAAACCGGTAAAGCAAAATATACTGAAGAAGCCCAGCCATTATTAACTACTTTAATAGGAGATGTTTCTGCTAAAGGAATCAAACAATATAAAGAAAAAGATTATTCAAATGCGAAAGTAAATATGTATAAAACATATGCACTAAGTAAAAAAGATACATCCTTTCTAGAATATGCTGCTACTGCGGCTTATTTAGATAAAGATTATGATCTTTCTTTAGAACATTTCAATAAACTTAAAGAATTGGGCTACACAGGAGTAGCAACCACTTATACAGCTACCAATATTGAAAGTGGAAAAACTGAAAGTTTTGGCACAAAAAACCAACTGGATCTAATGGTCAAAGCCGGGCAATATAAAGAACCTAAAGTTGAAGTTTCTAAGTCTAAGGCAGCATCGGTCATAAAAAATATTGCATGGATTTTGGTTGAAAAAGGTGAAGTTGAAAACGCAATGTCAGCGGTAAAAGAAGCAAGAAAAATTGATCCTAAAGACATTAACATGTTACTGACTGAAGCAAATCTTTTACTAAAATTAGATAAGAAAGATGAGTTTGCTGCTTTAATGAAAGAAGCTATTATGCAAGATCCTAATAATGCGATGTTACATTTTAATGTAGGCGTAATTAATCAGGAACAAGGAAATATGGAAGAAGCTAAGGGCTATTATAATAAGGCTATTGAATTAGATGCTAATTATTCAGATGCGTATCTTAATTTAGGCGCTATATTATTAGAAAGAGATAAAGTATTGGTTGAAGAAATGAATGATAATTTAAGTAACTTCAAAAAATATGATGCTATCAAAGCTAGACAATTAGAACTATATAAAGAAGTTCTTCCTTATTATGAAAAAGCTTATGTACTTAAAAAGGAGGAATCAAAAGAGGATGATATAGATATTGTACGGACTTTAATGAGTATGTATGAAAACCTTGAAATGACCGATAAGTTTAAAGAAATGAAAGCAATTTGGGACGCTTCAAGATCATAAAATTAAATTGTTAATCTATAAAAAAACCTCTCATATGAGAGGTTTTTTTATGCTAGAAAATTTTTTTTATTACTCTCAATTTATGTGTGTGTTTTTTTAATTCAGCATTATAGATCCCACTCTGGTCAAGCCTGTCAATTCGAACTTTACCACTCGCATGGATAATGTAATTGTTGGCTAAGATTATCCCAACGTGTGTAATACTTCCCTCATCATCGTCAAAAAAAGCTAGATCGCCGGGCTCAGATTCTTCAATAAAACTCAAAACTTCACCTTGAGAGGCTTGTTGAGAGGCGTCTCTTAATAAATAATAACCATTAATTTTATACACCATCTGGGTTAATCCAGAGCAATCAATTCCAAAAGGGGTTTTGCCGCCCCATAAGTATGGAACATTTAAAAACATAATTGCCGTATTAACAATTACATCTTTGGTAGATGGCATACCTGATATATTACCTTCAAATGAATATTTATTTTCATTAAGTTTAAATATTTTATCTGAGTAATGGGGTAGTCTGGAGCCTAAAACAATAGTAAATAATTTCTGATCTTCATCTTCTATAAAATCAATCAATTCATTTGAAACAATAATAGGTTCTTCTGTAAGCTTCTCGTAATCCTTTTTGTTAATTTTTAAACATTGCTTACTATCGATCCAACCTTCATAGTCATCGAAGGCAAGTTTAATTTTAAGCCATTGTTTAGATTTTTCAAGAATTTTAAAATGATCACCAAACAATAATTGCGAGACCATTTCACTCTGGTCACTAGCTTCAACTCGTAAGGCGATAATACTTAAATTACAAATACCGTAATTCATCAATAAAATATTAATTATTTTCTATTACAATAGCACTTGCACCTCCGCCACCATTACATATTCCTGCTGCGCCTAACTTACCATTATTTTGTTTTAACACATTAATCAAGGTTACGACAATTCTTGCACCAGAACAACCCAAAGGATGTCCCAATGAGACAGCACCACCATTGACATTCACTTTTTTGGCATCTATCCCTAATAACTTTGTATTTGCCAAACCTACAACTGAAAATGCTTCATTAAATTCAAAATAATCAATAGAATCTAATGTCGTATCTGCTTTTGCTAAGGCTTTCGGAATAGCTTTAGCGGGTGCAATTGTGAACCATTCAGGTTCTAAGGCTGCATCGGCATATCCTTTTATTGTTGCTAAAGGTTTCAAATTCAATTCTTTTGCTTTTTCACTTGTCATAAGTACTAACGCTGCAGCACCGTCATTTAATGTAGATGCATTGGCCGCAGTTACTGTGCCGTCTTTATTGAATACTGGTCTTAAAGTGGAAATTTTCTCCATTTTCACATTCTTGTACTCCTCATCTTCTGTGATAATTATAGGGTCTCCTTTACGTTGAGGTACTTCAACCGGAACTATTTCAGTATTAAATTTACCTTCTTTCCAGGCCTTAGCAGATCGATTATATGATTCTATTGCAAAAGCATCTTGTTCTTCTCTTGAAAAGTTATGTTCGTTGGCACATAAATCTCCACAGGTACCCATATGTTTTCCATCATAAACATTCGTCAAACCGTCTTTTAACATACCATCAATTACATTGATATTGCCCATTTTTTGTCCTTGCCTTCCATTTAAGTAATGTGGAACGGATGACATATTTTCCATACCCCCTGCAATAACAATTTCAGCATCTCCACATTTAATTGCCTGAGCACCTTGCATAATTGCTTTCATACCAGAAGCACAAACTTTATTTACGGTTGTACATGGTACAGTACTGGGTATTCCGGCAAATATTGCTGCCTGTCTTGCTGGAGCTTGTCCTAAATTAGCTTGTAATACACTACCCATTAAAACTTCATCAACTTTGGCAGGACTTAAATTTATTTTTTCTAGAACCGCTTTAATTACTATGGCACCCAATGTAGTTGCAGGTACACTTGATAAACTACCTAAAAAACTTCCGATAGGTGTTCTAACAGCCGAGACAATCACTACTTCTTTCATTGTAAAATAATTTTCTTATGCGAATTTAGATAATTTATATCAATCTATTTACTTTTTAAAACTAGTTTATGAAGTGTAATAAATATTACTCAAATAATCTAAATTTTTTATACTTTGCGTAGCATTATCAAAAACAAGCTAATATGAATTTAAAAGAAGAATATAAAAAACATTATGTGGCGGTAATAGGAGGTTCAATTTCGGGATCTGAAGCGGCTAGTTTACTAGCGAAAAGTGGATTTAGAGTTATTGTATTTGATATGAATACTTTACCCTATGGTAAAATTGAAGATGGATTACCAAATTGGCATATTAATTTACGGAATAGGCAAATTGCTGAAATTGATTCAAAGCTTGATCATCCTAATATAAGATATGTACCCAATACTAAAATTGGAAGAGACATAGATTTTTTGGATCTACTTAATAATTGGGGTTTCTCGGCAATCATATTAGCAAATGGCGCATGGAAGGATAGGCATTTACCAATTGAAAAAATTGATAAATTTATAGACAAGCAATTAATTTATCAAAATTCATTTATTCATTGGTTTAACCATAAACATGAGAAAGCATATAAAGGCAAAGAGTACAGTATTAAAAAAAACACATTAGTTATCGGAGGAGGATTATCATCACTTGATGTTGTAAAAGTTGTGATGATAGAAATTGTTAAAAAGCAACTAAAATTAGAAAAAGGAATTGAAGTAGATTTATTCACTTTAGAAAAGCAAGGAGTAAAAAAAGTGTTAGACGAGCATAATTTAACTTTAGACAGTATCGATGTAAGAAAACCAAAACTTGTGTACAGGCGTACTGCCAGGGATATGCCGTTAAAATCGCCGAGAGACAATACTAAAGAAAGTATTGAGGCGGCTAAAGGAGTGTCAGAAAAATTATTGAATAAATATTTGGAAAAATATTCATTTGAATTTGTGCCATTAAGCATTCCTGTTAATTTTACTGAAAAAGAGGGGAAACTAACTGGTGTAATTTTTCAAAAAGTTGCCGTTGAAAATGGTAAAATTAAACCCTTAGAAGGTAGTTTTTTTGAAATTAAAACCGACTTGCTAATTTCTTCAATTGGAAGTTTGCCAGAGCAGATCAAAGGTCTACAGTATGAATATTCATCTTTAAAGATGAGAGATGAAGCCGACTATCATGTGTATGGATATGGAAATGTTTTTGCCGTTGGAAATGCAGTTACTGGTAAGGGTAATATTCTTGAATCTAAAAAACACGGAAAGCAAATGACAGCATTGATTATAGATAAACATTTAACGGAAGATGCATTTGAAAAATGGCTGGTCAACCACAATAATCAAATTAGAGAAGATGTTAATAATCAGTTAGATTCAATTTTAAAAGAGATATCAGAATTAGGCATTCAACCAGAGTCAATTATACAGGGAATTATTGATAAAACGGATGAAATACATCGAAAATATAACTTTACGAACTATAGGGATTGGGTGGGTGAAAATATTCCTGAAAGATTGGAAGATATTGTAAGTAAATAGCATAAATAAATCAATAACTGGGCTTATTGAATTCAATATAGTTGTTATTTTTTTACAAAGCATTTGATATATAAATTAGACTTTAGTATTTATTTGAAGTGTAGACTGTAATTTTTTTTTACCTTGCATTACGGTTATAAAAAGCCTCTTTATGAATAAATTGAATTTGAAATCACTTTTGAATATTTTATATCAAAATCATGCTTTGATATATAAAATATTTCTTTTCATTTTAACTGTTATTGCGATAGTTTATTTGTTTCCAAAAGGCGGTCATTTTAAGTATGAATTTCAAAAAGGGAAGCCTTGGCAATATGATAATTTATACGCACCTTTTGATTTTGCTATTCAAAAATCAGAAGATGAAATTGATCTGGCAAAAAAGCAAATTGAGGCCTCCAAAAAATTATACTTTACATATAATGATAATGTTATAACAAGGACTAAAGAAAATTTCATTAATAAAGTATCAAATACATTACAAGACTCATTACTAAGAGGTTATAGTAGAAGAAGCACAATTAATTTTGCAGAAAAATTAATTGATAAGGTTTATAAAATTGGGTATTTAGAGAAAGATGATAGAGAAAAAGCTGATGATAAACAACTTGTTGCAATAATTAAGGGAAACGAAATAACTGATGTCATATTCGATCAGTTATTAACAACCAATGATTTAAAAGACCATATTGAATCACATTTTAAAAAATCAAATTACAAATTCTTAAATAATTATTTTACGAGTGTTTTTTTAGAAGTTTTAGAACCAAATGTATTTTATGATGATCAATGGACAAATAAGGCCGTAGAAGATGAATTAAATAAAATTTCATACACTGAAGGGTTAATAGCCGAAAATGAAAGAATTATTTCAAAAGGAGACGTAGTAGAAGGAAAGAAGTTTCAGATATTGGAATCCTTAAAGAGCGAATATCAATCTCAGTTATGGAGTAAATCAAATTATAATTGGATAGTATT
>CAZJCZ010000015.1:0-11022 GCA_964544575.1 uncultured Flavobacteriaceae bacterium
TTTTTTAAATGATATTTTAATTTTATAACGACTATTTGAACATATCCATTCCAGGAATGTTCGGTAACCCGTCTTTTGCTGCAGCTGCCATTTCAGCTTCATTTATCGCATTAGCTTTTTCCAAAGCCTTATTTAAAGCAATTATTAGGTAATCTTCTAAGGCTTCTTTTTCATTCATCAGATCATCTGATATGCTAATACTGCGTATTTCCCTATTAGCAGTTACGGTAACTTTAATTAATCCGTTGCCGGCTTCTCCATCAACTAAAACTGTATTTAAACGCACTTTTGTTTCTTCAATTTTTCGCTGAGCTTCTTTAAGCTTATCCCTCATTCCTGATAGATCTCCAAACATAATGTAATTATTTCCTTTTTAATAAAGACAAATTTAGTACTTTCGGGGCTAAAATTTAATCAAAACGAAATGAAAAAAATAATTCTTTTGTTAACAATAGTTTCACTTATTTTTACAACCTCATGCAAACAAGATAAAATGAATAATGAAGATATAAAACCTCCGGTTGCAGATAAAGTTGCCACTGAATTAGAAAAGCATGGTGATGTTAGGATAGATAATTATTACTGGATGCGATTGACCGATGAACAAAGAAATGATGATACTCCGGATGAGCCTACACAAAAAGTATTGGATTATCTAAATGCCGAGAATGATTATTTTGATAAAAAAATGGGGCATACTGAAAAATTTAGAGAAGATCTATTCCAAGAAATGAAGTCTCGAATTAAAGAAGATGATGAATCAGTACCCTATAAAGAAAACGGCTATTTTTATATAACCAGATATGAAACAGGGGGGCAATATCCTATTTATTCGCGTAAAAAGGAAACACTAGAAGCTGATGAAGAAATATTATTTGATGTCAATAAAATGGCAGAGAATTATGATTACTATGTGTTACGAGGGGTAAATGTAAGTCCAAACAACAAATTAGTTTCTTTTGGAATTGATACGGTTAGTCGAAGGGAGTATATTATTCAATTTAAGGATCTAGAAACCGGTAATATTTATCCTGAAAAAATAGAAAACTCAACGGGTTATGCCGTTTGGGCTAATGATAACAAAACAGTCTTTTACACAAAAAAAGACCCGATAACTTTACGTAGTGATAAAATTTATAAACACGTATTAGGTACTGATCCGTCCGATGATATAGAAATATTTCACGAAAAAGATGACACCTTCAGCACATTTGTATATAAAACAAAATCTAAAAAGTTTATTGTTGTAGGCTCTGGAAGCACTCTTACAGATGAATATCAGGTATTAGAAGCAGACAACCCTAATGGTAATTTACGTGTCATTCAGCCTCGTACTCGCGGATTAGAGTACGGAATTTCACATTACAATAATCATTTTTATATTCTTACTAATAAAGATGATGCGACCAATTTTAAGTTAATGCGAACCCATGAAGATAAAACTAGTGTAGAAAATTGGGAAGATGTAATCCCTCATAGAGATGAGGTCTTATTGGAAGATGTTTCAATTTTTAAAGATTATATGGTATTAGAAGAACGCAGTAATGGATTAAACAAAATTCGCATAAAACGTTGGGATGACTCAGCTGATTATTATTTGCCTTTTGATGAAGAAACTTATTCAGTAGGAGTTTATAATAATCCTGAATTTGATACAGACATTATTCGTTACGGATATCAATCATTGACTACGCCATCTTCAATTATTGATTTTAATATGGCAGATAAATCTAAAGACATTAAAAAAGAACAGGAGGTCCTTGGTGGAAAATTTGACAAGAGTAATTATAAGAGCGAACGAATTTGGGCGAACGCTAGAGATGGTAAAAAAGTAGCAGTTTCATTAGTATATAGAAAAGACATTAAACTAAATGAGAATACACCACTGTTGTTATATGCCTACGGTTCTTACGGGTATACTATACCTGATAGATTTAGTTCAACACGATTAAGTTTGTTAGATAGAGGTTTTGTATATGCCCTTGCACATATTAGGGGGAGTCAGTATTTAGGAAGAGAATGGTATGAAGATGGTAAATTGTATAATAAGATAAATACATTTAATGATTTTATTGACTGTGGAAAATTTTTAATTGAGAATAAATACACCTCAGCTGATCATCAATATGCCATGGGAGGATCTGCAGGAGGGTTACTTATGGGAGCCGTTGTAAATATGAATCCTGAATTGTTTAATGGAATTGTAGCAGCAGTACCTTTTGTAGATGTTATGACTACCATGCTAGATGAAACTATTCCGTTAACTACTTCTGAGTATGATGAATGGGGAAATCCGAACGAAAAAGAGTACTATGATTATATGTTGTCTTATTCACCTTATGACAACGTTCAAAAGCAAGAATACACCAATATGTTGGTAACTACAGGGTTACATGACTCTCAAGTACAGTATTATGAGCCGGCAAAATGGGTGGCTAAATTAAGAGAATATAAAACAGATAACAACGTATTGCTTTTGCATACTAATATGGAAGCTGGCCATGGCGGAGCCTCTGGAAGATTTGAAGCATTAAAAGAAACGGCAATAGATTATGCCTTTTTATTAGATTTAGAGGATATTAAGAAATAAATTGAATTTTTATTCAAAGAACATAAGTTTCAGTTAATGGTATTAATTTGTGATAATATTTTTGATTTTTAAAAAAATATGTAAATTTGCCTGAAATTTTATATTAATAAGATTTATTAATTTATGAAAAGACATAAAGGGATAACTAATAATATATTAGAATTAGTTGGAGACACACCGCTAATTAGATTAAATAAAATTACACAAGAGTTTGATGGTGATTTTTTAGTAAAATATGAAGCCTTTAACCCGGGGCATTCTATGAAAGATCGCATAGCTATCCATATTGTTGAAGAAGCCGAAAGAAGAGGAATTTTAAAAGAAGGAAATACAGTAATTGAAACGACATCTGGAAATACAGGTTTTAGTGTTGCTCTGGTTTGTATCATTAAGGGTTACGATTGTATTTTAGCTGTAAATTCCAAAGCTTCAACTGGCAAAATTAATATGCTTAAAGCCATGGGAGCAAAGGTTTATGTTTGCCCTGCAAATGTGAGTGCAGATGACCCTCGCTCTTATTATGAAGTAGCCAAGAGATTACATGCTGAAACGGCCGACTCAGTTTATATCAACCAATATTTTAACAAGTTAAATTCCGAAGCTCATTATTTATCAACAGGTCCTGAAATTTGGGAGCAAACTGGAGGTAAAGTTACCCATGTTGTGGTTGCTAGTGGAACGGGAGGAACTATATCTGGAGTTGGAAAATACTTAAAAGAGAAAAATTCAAAAATTAAAGTTTTAGGAGTTGATGCTTATGGTTCAATTTTAAAGAAATTTCATGAAACTTCAGTATTAGATACAAAAGAAATTTACCCATATAGAATTGAAGGTTTAGGTAAAAATTTAATTCCATCAGCGACGGATTTTGATGTTATTGACACGTTTGAAAAAGTGACTGATGAATCTGCTGCGCATAGAGCACGTGAATTGGCAATAAAAGAAGGCTTGTTTACTGGATATACAAGTGGAGCAGTTGTACAGGCTACTATTCAATATGCTCAAAAAGATGTTTTTGATAAAAATAGTGTCGTCGTAATGATATTGCCTGATCATGGATCTAGATATATGGAAAAAATTTATAGTGATGATTGGATGAAAGAGCAAGGATTTTTTGATACTGAAAAATACGCCCAGGGTGTAGTTGAGTTTATAAAATAGAATAATTTATACAATTTTTAAAGAGGCTTTTATTTTTAAAAGCCTCTTTTTTTTTGAGGTTCATCCACAATAATATTGTTAAAATAGCTATATTTAGCACAGCAATATTTATAATATATGTTTAAAAAGAGTTGTTTACAGTTTTGATAAGCATTAAAAAAAGTAGTTACTTTGCAATCGATTAATATATATGTTGATGAAAGACTTATTTGAAAGAATTAAAAGAGATAAAGGACCTTTAGGCAAGTGGGCTAAATTAGCTGAAGGATATTACGTATTCCCTAAGTTGGAAGGGCCTATTTCTAATAGAATGGGTTTTAATGGTAAAGAAGTTATCTCCTGGAGTATTAATGATTATTTAGGTTTAGCTAGTCATCCTGATGTGATGAAAGCAGATGCCGAAGCTGCCACTGAATACGGAATGGCTTACCCTATGGGGGCAAGAATGATGTCGGGTCATACAGTTTTTCATGAACAATTAGAGGAAGAATGTGCTGCTTTTGTAAATAAAGAATCTGCTTATTTGGTAAATTTCGGGTATCAAGGTATGGTATCTGCAATTGATGCTTTAGTTACGAAACATGATGTAATTGTTTATGATGTAGATTCTCATGCATGTATTATTGATGGGGTTCGCTTACATCATGGTAAACGATTTACCTTCATGCATAATAATATTGAAAGCTTGGAGAAAAACTTGGAGAGAGCAACTAAGGTTGCTGAGACTACTGGAGGCGGTATTTTGGTTATTTCTGAAGGAGTTTTTGGAATGCGTGGTGAACAAGGAAAACTAAAAGAAATTGTTGCACTTAAAGAAAAGTATAATTTCAGACTATTGGTTGATGATGCTCATGGTTTTGGTACTTTAGGTGAAACGGGTGCAGGTGCTGGAGAGGAACAAGGAGTTCAAGATGATATTGATGTTTATTTTGCCACATTTGCAAAATCTATGGCCGGTATAGGTGCATTTTTTGCTGCAGATGACGAGGTTATTCAATATTTGAAATATAATATGCGTTCTCAAATGTTTGCTAAGTCTCTACCAATGGCAATGGTGAAAGGAGCATTAAAGCGTTTAGATATGTTGCGTACAATGCCTGAGTTAAAGGCGAAATTATGGGAAAACGTTAATGCTTTACAATCAGGTTTAAGAAAAAATAATTTTAACATTGGCAATACTAACACTTGTGTAACACCAATATTTTTAGAGGGTGATGTGCCGGAAGCTATGGCTATGGTGCATGATTTGCGTGAAAGCTATGGTATCTTTTGTTCAATAGTAATATATCCCGTTATCCCTAAAGGAATGATATTATTAAGATTGATTCCTACTGCAATGCATACCTTAGATGATGTAAATGAATCTATTGCGGCTTTTTCTGCAATAAGGGATAAACTTGAAAAAGGTATTTATAAGCGAATCGCTGCAACAATGATGTAATAATTTACCATATAATTTAAAAATCGATATTTAAGTATATCGATTTTTTTTTAGGATTATTTGTTGCTAATTTAATTTCATTCTTGCTTTCGCAGTAACAGAAATATCTTCAAAATCTTTATTCAAAAACTTATAATATCCAACAATACCTATCATTGCGGCATTATCTGTGGTATATTCAAACTTGGGAATAAAGGTTTTCCAACCATATTTTTTTTCAGCTTCTGCCATTGCATTCCGTATGCCTGAATTTGCGGAAACTCCCCCCGCAATTGCTATTTGTTTTAATCCGGTTTGTTCTGAAGCAATTTTTAATTTATTCATTAAAATAGCTATAATGGTATATTGAATGGAAGCACAAATATCATTTAGGTTTTCCTTAATAAAATTAGAGTTCTCTTTCATTTTTTTTTGAACAAAATACAATATTGAAGTTTTTAAACCACTAAAGCTAAAGTCTAGTTTATTTTTAGTTTTAGGATGAGTAAATTCAAAAGCAGTTGGATTTCCCAATTGAGCATACTTATCAATTAATGGGCCTCCAGGATAAGACAAACCTAATATTTTGGCTGATTTATCAAAAGCTTCTCCAACAGCATCATCAATTGTTTCGCCAATAATTTCCATTGAAAAGTAATCTGTAATTTTGACAATTTGAGTATGCCCCCCACTAATGGTCAGGCATAAAAAAGGGAAAGTAGGCTTAAGTTGACTATCACATTCAATAAAATGAGCTAAGATGTGCGCTTGCATATGATTTACGGAAATAAGTGGAATATCCAACGCTAAGGACATAGATTTTGCAAATGATGTTCCAACCAAAAGAGAACCTAGTAAGCCTGGACCTTTGGTAAAAGCAATGGCATTTAAATCTTTTTTATCGATACAAGCTTTATTTAATGCTTGATGTACAACAGGAACAATGTTTTGTTGATGAGCTCTTGATGCAAGTTCGGGCACCACTCCTCCATATTCTGAATGAATATCTTGATTTGCCACTACGTTTGATAGAATTTTATCATTCATTAATACCGCCACGCTAGTGTCATCGCATGAAGATTCAATAGCTAAAATGTATATGGATTTTTTATTTGTCAAATTTTGTCATTAAGGCATAAAATTTGTGCCTATAATTTATGTATTTTTAAAGTTGCAAATTTATAATAAATAAAACTATCAAAAGAGTAAAAAAAATAAGCTTAAGAATATTAGTAACGGTGTTACTTATATCAATTTTGTTGATAGTTGTTTTTTCTATTCCCTTTGTTCAAACCGGTATTGCGAGAATTGTTACCAATAAAATAAATAAACAATACGATACGAATATTGTTGTTAAGAAAGTAGATCTTTCATATTTAGGCAATATCAAATTAAAGAATATAGAAATTAATGATCACCATAATGATTCTTTAATTTATGTTGATAAGTTAACAACATCATTGTTTAGTGGTTATAAAAATGTATTAGATAATAAACTTGAGTTTAACGAAATAGATTTAGAAGGAGTACACTTATATTTAAAGACTTATAAGGACGAACGAAATGATAATTTATCCATATTCGTTGATAAATTTGAAGATAAAGATACAACAAAGAATAATTCACCGCCATTTTTGCTAAGCTCTTCACAATTACATTTAAATGATGCTAATTTTTATTTATATGATTTAAATAGACAAGAGGGAGTAATTGTTTTTTATAGAGACATTAAAGGCTATGTTGATGATTTTAAAATTGAAGGACCGGAGGTTTATGCGAATATTCGAGAGGTTTCACTGAACGAAGATCATGGTATTAATGTTACTAATTTAACATCCAATTTTAAATATTCAAAAACTCAAATGTTATTTGGAAACACAAAATTGGAAACAATAAATTCTTCGATTGCGGCAGATATTGTTTTTAATTATAAAATTAAAGGACTAGCGGATTTTAATAATAAAGTAAATATAGAGGCTAATTTTGTTAATGCAGAAGTCTCATTAATCGATCTTCATAAGTTTTATAAGGAATTAGGTGAAAATGACAAGATAAATTTTACGACTATATTAAAAGGAACATTAAATGACTTCACACTAGATAATTTAAAATTAATTTCTAATAGAAATTCAACAATTAATGGTTCTTTTCATATTAGAAATGCTGTTAATAGTGACAATGGTTTTTCATTAAATGCAAAAATTTATGATCTATCTTCTAATTATCAAAATTTAAAACAATTATTACCGAATATTTTAGGAAAAAACTTACCTACTACTTTTGGGAAATTAGGTCGATTTAATATAGCAGGACAGTCTTTTATAACTAATGAAACGGTGGATGCTCAATTAACTATCAATGGCGATATAGGTAGGATCGTTTCTGATTTAAAGTTGACAAATATTAATGATATTGATAATGCTAAATATGAGGGTAATGTTGAATTTATTGATCTGGATTTTGGTAAAATTGTCAATGACAGCTTAATTGGTAAAATGTCATTAGTTGCTTTAGTAGATGGTCAAGGTTTCACACTTGAAAAAATTAATACTTCGCTAAAAGGGAATGTATCAAAATACCAATACAAGGGATATACCTATAATGATATAGATGTGAATGGAATTTTTAAGAACCAGAATTTTGATGGCAGTTTAATCTCAAGGGATAAGAATTTGAAAATGAATTTTCAAGGTTTGGCGGACCTATCTTCTGACATATATAAGTTTGATTTTATTGCAGATGTAAATTATTCAGATTTTAATAAATTAAATCTCTTTAAGCGCGATTCAATGGCCGTATTAAAGGGTGTCATGGCGATGAAAGTAAATGGGAATACTCTTGATAATTTAGCAGGTGAGATTAACTTTTATAATACTTCATATACAAATCAGACTGACAATTATTTTTTTAAGAATTTTAATATTACATCAGAGTTTACGGATACAATTAGAACTATAACAATTAATTCAACTGATATTGTTGATGGACGGGTGAGAGGTAATTTTAAGTTTAATGAACTAGGAAAGCTTACAGGCAATTCTTTAGGTAGTATCTACACTAATTACAACCCTACAAATGTTACTCAAGGTCAATTTCTTGATTTTAATTTTAAAATATATAATAAGATCGTTGATGTATTTTTTCCAGAAGTCAAGTTAGGAGCCAACACTTCAATAAAAGGCAAAATTAACTCTGATAATGAGCAGTTTGAACTTGTAGTTAGATCTCCCAAAGTAGAAGTGTATGAAAATATAATTGAAAATATAAAACTTCAGATTGACAATAAGAACCCTCTTTACAATACTTTATTAAGTATTGATAAAATCAACACTAAATATTACAATATAGCTGAATTAAATCTAGTAAATGTGACCTTAAATGATACTTTATTTTTTCGGACAGATTTTATTGGGGGGAGAAAAATGGATGAAAAATTTAACTTAAGTTTTTATCATACCATAAATGAAAATAGCAAGTCAGTACTAGGGTTGAAAAAATCTGATATTAACTTTAAGGAGAATAAATGGCTTATAAACCCTACCAACAATAAGCAGAATAAAGTTGTCTTTGATAAGGCTCTAAGCACTTTTGCTTTTGATAAAATTAAAATTATATCAAAGGATCAAGAAATAGATTTTGCAGGTGTTATAGGAGGGGAAAATAGCACTGATTTGGTATTAGATTTAAAAGATGTCAAGCTACAGGGTATAACTCCTTATATTGATAAATTAAGCCTAAATGGATTAGTAAATGGCACAGTTAATTATAAAAAATATAACGGAGAGATATTTCCAACAGCCCAATTGAAAATTAACGATTTTTATGCTAATAATTATAAACAAGGAAATCTATTTATAGATGCAAATGGAACTAATTCTATTAAGCAGTACGCAATAGAAGTGAAATTGGAAAACGATAATGCCAATGGTTTTGTAATTAATGGAGAAGTTGATTTTACTGCAATTAGACCAACTATTCTAGCAAGTTATGCTATTGATAAGTTTAATATTAAAGCATTAAACCCTCTCGGTGAAGATGTGATCAATAACATTAGAGGCGATATTTCAGGTGACGGAATTATTTCTGGACTGTTAGAAAATCCTGATATTAATGGTTATTTGTTTTTGGAAAATGCAGGTTTAGCAATACCATATTTAAATGTGAATTATGATTTTATTGGTAAATCTAGAGTAGAGTTAACTAATCAAACTTTTAAGTTTTTACCAACAACATTACTCGATGCTGTTCAAGATTCTGAAGGAATTTTATCGGGAACCATATCACATTATAAATTTGATAAATGGAAGTTAGATCTAGCTATAGATACTGATAATTTATTGGTTCTAAACACTGAAGAACAAGAAGATATGGAGTATTATGGTACAGTATTTATGAATGGGAATGCAACAATTAAAGGATATACTGATGGTTTAGTTATTGATGTGGAGGGTAAAACTAACCCCGATACAGAATTTATTATACCATTGAGTTATGTATCAACCATTGGAGATTCTAGGTTGATAAACTTCGTTTCCAATTCTGAAAAAGGAATAAATAATAATAAGCAACAGGATATAGTTTTTAATATTGTAAAAGGACTTACGTTAAATTTCGGGTTAGAAGTTACTGATGATGCTATTGTAGAAATAGTTATTGATAAGAATACTGGAAGTATTTTAAGAGGAAGTGGTAATGCATTTATGTCTATTGAAATTAATACGAATGGTAAATTTGAGATTTATGGAACGTATATCGTTAGTGAAGGTATTTATAAATTTAGAAATATTGTAAATAAAGATTTTATCGTTCAACCAGGAGGGCAAGTAGTCTGGGATGGTAAACCATTTGACGCTTTTCTAAATATTGATGCTGTTTATAAAACCAAAGCTAATCCTCAGGTGTTATTAGATAATATAGCCGCGAATACCAATAGAAAAATTGATGTGGATTTGATTACCAATATAACCGGCCAATTATTAAATTCAGATATTGATTTTGATATAGATCTGCCTAATCAAAATTCAGTAATAAATTCAGAGTTAGCTTTTAAACTAAAGGATGAAGATACTAAAATGACCCAATTTTTTTCTTTATTGACAACGGGCTCCTTTTTAGATTTAGAAGAGGGAAATCTTAACATCGGAAATGCAGCATTAACAGGAAGTATTTCAGAGAAAATAGCCAGTGTACTTTCAGGGATTATTAAGAGTAAAGGAGATAAGTTTGAATTAGGAGTTACCTATGATATTGCAAGTAAGGATGACGTAAGATCATATCAACTAAATGATGAATTGGGTATAACTGTTTCTACCACAATTGGAGATAGGTTAATTGTAAATGGTAAGGTGGGGGTGCCAGTTGGAACAAATACAAGTGCTAATATAGTTGGTGAAGTTGAAGTGCAATTACCACTAAATGATGAGGGAACTTTAAATGCTAAAGCCTATAGCAGACAAAATGATATTGAATATGACGTAACAGATGCAGAAGGTTATACGCAAGGTGTTGGTCTATCTTGGCGGGTAGATTTTGACAATGGGAAAGAATTAAAAGAGAAAATTTTTTCTAGTAAGAAAAAAAATCAAAAAAAGAAAGATAGTATTAAGACAAGTAAAAATTTGATTAATTTCACTTCAAGTAAAAAGAAAGACAAAAAGATTTAAGATTATATTTTCTCTACCCTATTCGAAATAAAAAGAGTTCATAATACGTCATATGGTAATTTGTTACTCACTTAATTTATAATTATTTACGAAATTTCTTTCAACTAAATCGTTTTCGTATAATTCTCTCAAAATAGTATTAATTATAACGTAATTATCTTTAATTTTGCATGTCTTTTTAAAATGGA
>CAZJCZ010000015.1:11122-14903 GCA_964544575.1 uncultured Flavobacteriaceae bacterium
GGTAAATTATCAAGTATTGTAGTAGTTTCTGAAGGAGATAAAACTGGTAAAAATGTCTTTGAATTGGCTGAGCATGTTACTAAAATATTACCTGAATATGAGGCTAGGGTTTCAGTATTAGGTCATATGCAAAGAGGAGGTAGTCCTAGTTGCTTTGACAGAGTTTTGGCTAGTAAATTAGGGGTTAATGCAGTTGAAAAATTATTAGATGGAAAATCACACGTCATGGTTGGTTTTATAAATGGCAAAATTGTTTTGACAGATATTGAGGAAGCAATTAAACATACGAATGAAATAAATAGAGAATTATTAAGAATATCTGATATATTATCAGTGTAAAATTTTATAAAAGATGATTAAAATAGGAATAAACGGTTTTGGTAGAATAGGCAGGTTAGCCTTACGAGTTGCTGCACAACGAAATAATGTTCAAGTAGTGGCAATTAATGATTTATTAGGTGTAGATTATTTAGCATATATGCTTAAATATGATTCAGTTCACGGACGATTTGATGGTGAGATTGACGTAAAAGATGGTAAATTAATTGTGAACGGAAAAGAAATAAGAGTTACAGCTGAACGCAATCCTGAAAATTTAAAATGGGATGAAGTAGGAGCTGAATATGTGATTGAGTGTACCGGTATTTTTACTACATTAGAAAAAGCCCAGTTTCATATTAATGGAGGAGCTAAAAAAGTTATTATCTCTGCACCTTCTGCAGATGCCCCAATGTTTGTTATGGGGGTAAACAATAAAGAATTAAAAGCTTCAGACACTATATTTTCTAACGCTTCATGTACTACTAACTGTTTAGCACCAATCGCTAAAGTTTTACATGACAATTTTGTAATTACTGATGGTTTAATGACTACAATTCACGCAACTACTGCAACGCAAAATACAGTTGACGGGCCTTCAGCAAAAGACTGGAGAGGCGGAAGAGCAGCAATACACAATATTATTCCTTCGTCTACAGGTGCGGCAAAGGCAGTAGGTAAAGTAATACCTTCGCTGAACGGAAAACTAACAGGTATGTCTTTCAGAGTACCAACAATGGATGTCTCTGTGGTAGATCTAACAGTTAATTTAGGTAAAAGCGCTACTTATGAGGAAGTTTGTAAAGTGATGAAAAATGCTTCCGAAAATGAATTAAAAGGTATTTTAGGATATACAGAAGAATTGGTAGTTTCCCAAGATTTTGTTGGTGAGACATGTACGTCTGTTTTCGATGCCAAGGCTGGAATTGCTTTGACCGATACATTCGTTAAAGTAGTTTCCTGGTATGATAATGAGTATGGATATTCAAGTAAAATAATTGATTTATTAGAGTATTCCGCTTCGCTATAATTAAAACTTAGTTTTTAGTATATTTAAATCCTGCTTTTAGCAGGATTTTTTGCATTAAATAATAGACATATTTGGAAACTAATATTCTTATTTCTTTTATCGCAGCATCAGGATTATTGGCTATATCTCCGGGGCCTGACAATATTTATGTATTAGTACAAAGTATTACAAATGGCATAAAATATGGTCTTGCGACTGTTTTAGGATTGATTACTGGTTGTTTGGTGCATACTTCATTGGTGGCTTTTGGAGTATCAGCACTAATTAATAAGAATGAAGCAATATTTTTATCATTAAAAATATTTGGTGCAAGTTATTTGACATATCTGGCGTATAAAGTATTTAAAAGTAACAGTAAGATATCCTTATCCGCAAAAAACACTTTAGAAAAAAATACTTTCAAGTTGTTTAAACAAGGGTTTATTATGAATGTTTTAAACCCTAAAGTTTCAATTTTTTTTCTTGCCTTTTTCCCAGGTTTTTTATTTAGTGACTCAATAAATATCGTTAATCAGTTTTTTATATTAGGGTTTATTTTTATGGGAGTTTCTTTAGTTATATTTTCACTTATAGCTATACTTTCTGGCAGTATTTCTACTTATTTGAGACAAAATTCTAAAACTGGCAGTATTTTAAAATGGTTACAAATAATTGTGTTTATCGGAATTGCAATTTTTATTTTATTTTCAGATTGAATAGTATATTCAAATCGTATCTTTGATATTACATGAATAAGGTCAAAATCATAGAATGCCCTCGAGATGCTATGCAGGGAATAAAAAGGTTTATTCCAACTAAAGATAAAGCTAGTTACATAAATACATTATTAGAAGTAGGATTTGACACTATTGATTTCGGAAGTTTTGTGTCACCAAAGGCAATTCCTCAAATGAGAGACACCGCCGAGGTGCTTTCTATGTTAGATCTATCAACTACCCAAAGTAAGTTATTGGCAATAGTAGCCAATGTACGAGGGGCCAATGATGCTTCACAATTTGAGGAGATCAATTATTTAGGATACCCTTTTTCTATATCTGAAAACTTTCAGATGCGTAATACGAGTAAAACAATTGAACAATCAATTGTGATACTTAATGAAATTTTAAATATTGCTGTTAAATCAAATAAAGAAGTAGTGGCATATTTATCAATGGGCTTCGGTAATCCATATGGCGATCCATGGAACGTTGATATTGTTGGAGACTGGACACAAAAACTTGCTAGTATGGGCGTGAAAATTCTTTCGCTCTCTGATACAATTGGTAGTTCTCAACCAGATACTATTAAGTATTTATTTTCCAATTTAATATCTAAATATCCGCAGATTGAATTTGGTGCACATTTACATACAACCCCCTCTTCTTGGCGAGAAAAAGTAAATGCTGCATATAAGGGTGGTTGTATTCGTTTTGATGGCGCTATAAAAGGCTATGGAGGTTGTCCGATGGCTAAAGATGAGCTTACCGGTAATATGCCAACCGAAAAGTTATTGGATTATTTTATGGAGAAAAAAATTGATTTACACCTTGATAAATCAAGTTTTAAAAATGCATTAAATGCCACTCCCAAAGTTTTTATTTAAGAGATATTTACTTTACTTTGTAATTAAGCTTCATTGTAATTGACGCGGTCTTTTCTTTGTCTGAAGTGTTAAATGTTCCTCCCCAAGAATAATTTTCATTAGAATTTTGTCCTGTAATTTGAAAAATTCCCATTTTGGCATCAATCAATTCACCTAAGGAAGATCCTGAGTTTTGAGCAATTTTTTCAGCACGGATCCTGGCATCTTCAGTTGCCCGCGAAATCATCTCAATCTTTAAATCTGCTAATTTGGTATAATAATATCTTGGTGGTTGAGAGTAAAATTGAACCCCTTTATTTAGCAATTCTGTAATCTCTCTTGCTATTTTTTCAATCTGACCAACATTCTTAGATTCTATTTTTATTGATTGTGATAAAACATAACCGATAAACTTATCACCCATGTAACGGCCGGTTTCAGAATAATTTTGCTCTTTCTTCTCAAGTGTACTTACCGCATTAAACACAATTTCGTCGGTATTTATACCCTTAGTATTTAAATACTCAATAATTAATTTTTTATTTTTTTCCAAATCGGCATAGGCTTGTTTTAAGTCGGTGCTTAAAGTAGAATAACTACCTTCCCAAACAATGAGATCTGAAGTGAAATCAGCTTTCCCTAATCCGGTAACGGAAATGGTTCCATCAGATTTATTACGATTCATAAATGCGTTACCTAATAATGCTGCAGCAATGATTATTGCGATTCCAAAAATAATGGCGTTTAGATTATTTTTCATATGATAGTTAAAATTTCGAATGTCTTTAAATAATACATCGTAATTGTATCAATAGAGTATAGTTTGAAGACACATTGAATGTTGAGCTAAGTTATAATATTTAATGATTTTA
>CAZJCZ010000015.1:15003-21028 GCA_964544575.1 uncultured Flavobacteriaceae bacterium
TTCAATGTTACATTTGTCACATAAAATATTATTTATACTAAGTCTAAATAAAAACAATATAAATGCGATGAAACAAATCAATTTAATTTTGGCTGCAATGTTATTGACTTTTGCTGCATTCAGTCAAACTGTGCAAGATTCTTTAAATATTAAATCAACAGTTCAACAAAATGGTGCTGAACGAATCTTATCAGGCAATATTTCTACTGGTGTTACTGTGGGAGGATATGGGGAGATCACCTACAATCAACCCGAAGGAAACAATGGTGAATTAGATGTTCAGCGCTTAGTATTACTTTTTGGATATAAATTTAATGATAGAACTCAATTCATTACTGAAATTGAATTCGAGCACGTCGAGGAGGTGTTTGTTGAACAGGCCTTTTTAAATTATAGTTTAAATGATAATATTAATTTGCGAGGAGGATTAATGTTAGTGCCAATGGGTATCATAAATGAATATCATGAACCGACAACTTTCAATGGTGTTGAAAGACCCAGTATTGATGGCTCTATTGTACCCACTACTTGGCGTGAAATTGGCGTTGGAGTATCAGGGAAGCTCGACGATGCTTCAATACGATATCAAGCCTATATTTTTAATGGATTTGCATCTGTAAATGGAGACAAAGTTTTAGGAGGTAAAAATGGCCTTCGTAACGGAAGACAAAAAGGCATTCAATCAACCATAAATAAACCAAATTTCTCAGCGAAACTAGACCATTATGGTATTCCTGGATTACGTTTAGGTCTTTCAGGCTATTTTGGTCGTACTCAGGCAGAAGATGATGTTGATGATCTTGATGGATCTGATGTTGGTATTTCAATGTTAGGAGTTGATGCCCGCTATAGATATCAGCGTTTTACTGCCAAAGGGCAGTTTATAAATGCTAATATATCAGATAGTGAGGCTTATAATAGCCTGAATAATGCAGAATTGGGAAGTTCTTTACAGGGATGGTATCTCGAAGCGGCATATAATTTATTGCCTCAAAATAAAGAACAACAACTATTTGCTTTTGTCAGATATGAAGATTACGATACACATGCATCTGTTGAGGGTGATTTATCTGATAATTTAGCCTTTGATAGAAATGAATGGACTGTAGGGTTCAGTTATAAATTAGCTCCTGGTGCAGTAGTGAAAGCAGATTATCAAATTAAAGATAATGCGATACCAAATGCAAATGCATCGAATCAGTTAAATTTAGGTATTGGAGTTTGGTTCTAAAATATTGAATTAACCTAATGCATTGGCTTTAACAGAAATTTTTATTTCTGTATTTGCTTAATTATTTTAATCAATTCGATCAATTCTAAATTTATATTTTTATATCATGAATAAAATTAAATCTTCTTCTTTACTAGTTTTACTCTTTTCTTTCATTTCGTTATCATTTCAGTTGCCTGAAAAAATCCAAAAAAAGGTTGATAAGGAAATAAAATTAATTTTCAATACTGATGAATTCGTATTAGAGCCGGTTATTGTTTCTGATGAAATTAATGCCAAATTACGGACCAAGATTAACGAAAATGATCTTTTTAATATTTCAACGGATAATGTTTCTTTGGGATATGCCTATATAGGCAAAGGATTTGGTAAAGTTGATGACTTTGATTTTTTAGTAATTTTTGATACCGATTTAATTATTGTTAAAAGTAAGATACTAGTGTATCGTGAGGATTATGGAGGAGAAATTGGAAGCAAACGCTGGCTTAGACAATTTAATGGTAAAGGTAAAAACGATAACATTGAGTATGAAAAAGATATTATTGCTATTTCAGGAGCTACTTTATCAGCAAAGTCCATGACCGTTGCTGTGAATAATTTACTTAAAACCATAACTATTCTTCATAATAATAAAGCAATTTAATGGAATTAAACGGACTCATTTACAAACTGCCTAAAGAAATTAAGCTTCTAGTTGGTACTTTTCTAATCATTCTAAGTATAGGCTTTTATACAGGACTAATATTTGTTAATGAAACATCATCTGCAACGCCGGGTGGAATTCAAGAAAACTACTTGGGCAATGAAAATGATGAAGAAGCCCAGGTAATGAAGTTTAAAAAACCAGAAAAAGAAATGTTATCTATTGTACATTCACATGTATTGTCAATGTCAATGATTTTCTTTTTATTGGGTTTAGCGCTATCAATAACAAATTTACCTAAATCATTAAAGCTATTTTTAATGATAGAACCATTTCTTTCAATAATAATGACTTTTGGGGGCATCTATTTACTTTGGAAAGATATGTTATGGATGAAATATATTGTAATGTTTTCGGGTGCTTTAATGACAATTTCTTTTACGGCATCAATTCTTATTATTTTGTTTCAATTAACAAAGGCTAAGAAATAATGCTGTTTAACAAAAACAATTCAATTAATAATCGTAAATTCGCTCGCAATTAATTTATAAAGTGCTTGTAAGATTTGATAGCATTTTGTACCCGTTAAATTATCAATCCTGCGCAGGCAGAAATCTAACATTAGTTGCACCATGAAAGCACACGATTCCAAATTTATAGGAGAAGGATTAACATATGATGATGTACTATTAGTTCCCGCATTTTCTGAAGTCCTTCCACGTGACGTCAACATTCAAACAAAATTTACTAAAAACATTAGCTTAAATGTACCAATAGCCTCTGCTGCCATGGATACAGTTACTGAATCTGCTATGGCCATTGCTATGGCTCAAGAGGGTGGGATAGGAGTGTTACATAAAAACATGACTATTGAAGATCAGGCTAAAGAAGTTCGAAAGGTAAAAAGGGCAGAATCAGGAATGATTATCGATCCGGTTACTTTGCCTATTACTGCAAAAGTAATTGACGCACAAAAGACCATGCGAGAATTTAGTATTGGAGGTATTCCAATCGTTGATGATAATAACAAATTATTAGGTATTGTTACCAATAGAGATTTACGTTTTGAGAAAAATTTTGATCGTTCTCTTGCGGAAGTAATGACTACTGAAAATCTGGTAACAGTGAGTGCAGGAACATCTCTTTCAGAAGCAGAAGTAATTCTACAAGAAAATAAAATTGAAAAATTACCTGTAGTAGATAAGGACTATAAATTAGTTGGATTGATTACATTCAGAGACATTGCCAAACTGAGTCAGAAACCTACAGCCAATAAGGATCAGTATGGGAGGCTTCGAGTCGCAGCGGCCATTGGTGTTACTCCTGATGCTGTTGAAAGAGCAGGGGCCTTGGCAAATGCCGGTATTGATGCAATAATAATTGACACCGCTCACGGACATACTAAAGGTGTGGTAGTAGTTCTAAAAAATATTAAGAAGGAATTTCCAAACTTAGATATTGTTGTTGGAAATATTGCAACACCTGAAGCTGCTAAATATTTAGTAGAAGCAGGAGCCGATGCTGTAAAAGTGGGGATAGGCCCTGGCTCAATTTGTACTACCAGAGTGATTGCAGGAGTTGGATTCCCTCAGTTTTCAGCAGTATTAGAAGTTGCTGCCGCAATAAAGGGAAGTGGAGTTCCTGTTATTGCTGATGGTGGGATCCGATATACTGGAGATATACCTAAAGCAATCGCCGCAGGTGCAGATAGTGTGATGCTTGGCTCTTTACTAGCCGGAACTAAAGAATCTCCGGGTGAAACGATAATATATGAAGGGCGAAAGTTTAAATCGTATCGAGGAATGGGATCAATAGAAGCGATGAGACAAGGTAGTAAAGATCGATATTTTCAAGATGTTGAAGATGATATAAAAAAGTTAGTTCCCGAAGGCATTGTTGGAAGAGTTGCTTACAAAGGTGATTTATTTGAAAGCATTCATCAATTTGTAGGTGGTTTACGAGCCGGAATGGGTTACTGTGGGGCTAAAGACATTGCCTCATTAAAAGAAACAGGTAAATTTGTTAAGTTGACTTCATCTGGCATCAATGAAAGTCATCCACATAATGTAACAATCACTAAGGAATCTCCTAATTATTCGAGAAAGTAAATAGTTCTTAATGAATTTATTAAGTTATATTTCTTATAAATAAATGATATGAAATTTAGTAATTTATATTTTGTTGCTTTATTTTCTTTGACCCTCTTTTTGTTGTCTTGCAATAATTCTAGACAAGCAAATGAAGGAGCTATAGTGAATAATGAGAAAGTTAGCCAAAAATTGCGAAGTGATTTCACAGAAGAGGAAATAGCATTAATAGAAACTTCTAATGAAATTATTGAAAGCTCTTATTACTGCACCTTGGTTACAATTGACAAAGATGGTCAACCTAAAGTCCGTGTAATGGAACCCTTTAAACCAGATGATAACTATGAAATTTGGTTAGCTACGAATCCTAAAAGCAGAAAAGTTCAGCAGATAAAGAATAACTCTAAATCAACTGTCAACTACTTCGATAAAACTGAACTAAGTTATGTTTCCCTGATGGGGAATGCATTTATTGTTAATGATGAAGTCATAAAATCACAGAAGTGGAAAGAAGGTTGGGAGCAACATTACAAAAATAAAAAGGAAGATTATCTGTTAATCCGCTTTGTACCTGAATCATTAGAATTAGTAAGTTATACAAAAGGGTATACAGGCGATAAAATCACTTGGGCTCCTGATCAAGTACAATTAAGAGATTAAACGTCCTTGAATAAGTTAGGAACTTTACTTTAGGTTTAATTTGTAGATTTATTTTTTATTGCTATTATTTGGGCAGCAATACTTATGGCTATTTCTTCAGGGGTTTGGCTATGTATCTTTAACCCGATTGGAGCATGAACTTTACTGAGCTCTTTTTGAGTAAAACCTTCTTTTTGTAAAACTTCAAACATTAATTCTAGTTTGGCCTTACTTCCTAATACGCCAATAAATTTATAATCGTTACGAACTAATTTATTTAATGCTAATTTGTCGTCGGTATATTTATTGGTCATTATTAAAACATATGCTGACGTATTTTCTGGGATAAAATCAAAGACATTATTATAATCAATAATCTGTTTACTATCCGCGTAGTTATTTTCTTCGAAAGTATTGATATGTAATCTATTATCAAAAACTACAACATAAAAACCTAATTGACTCAGCAGTTTTGACGTTGCGAGTCCAACATGGCCGCCTCCAATAATATAGACAATATCTTTATGGTTGAGTTCCTCATCATATGACCATTCTTTTTCATTAATATGAGTATAACTAAATTTAGTAGCCGGTTTCTTATTAGGGGTATATGAAAAATGAGCCGGAGTAATCGATAACAACCCGCTCTCTTGATAAGAATATGTTGCTAAAATCGCTTCGATTATTGATAAATGTGATCTGTTTAAAGGGTAAAATATGACAGTTTGTTCTCCTGAACAAATCATGCCAGAGCCGTCAACGATCTTGCCTTTATGAATTTGGTGTTTAACAAAAGGTGTAGGTTCTTTACTTTTTAGTATTTCTTTACAGAGTTCCACTAAATTATACTCCATGATACCACCTCCTATAGATCCATAAATTTCATGGTCATCAGCAACTACCATTTTAAAACCTTGCCTGCCAGGAGAACTTCCTTTATGTTGTATCACGGTTAAGAGGTAAACTGATTGATCCTGCTCTAGTTTTTGTTGAATAAACTGCCAATGTTTCATGTTGAGAATATGGTTTCACTAAGGGCATAATATACTGCCATTAATGCCGAAAAAATTGCGCTTGCTAAAAAGCGGTGATTTAATTTTATTTTGGATAATAAAATTACCAAAAAATGAAATAGGAATGTTGACTAAAAAGAAATAATTAATATGTTTTTAAAAGAAAACCCATATTCAAATGAAAATATTTTTAGAAAAAGTAAATGCCTGAAAATCCATATCGGATTAAAATATAAAAGAGCCAACAAAGTTTTTCGCATGGCTTTTTTACGTCCAGTCTTTGCGTTGGTTTTAGTCTCTATCCAATTAAAATAATTTGGTATTTCAAAAGCATAAACAGTTGCGCCAATTAGCATAACGCCTAACAATCTGGCAATTAGAAATTCTCCTAGTAAAATGGCTGCAATGCTAT
>CAZJCZ010000015.1:21128-24461 GCA_964544575.1 uncultured Flavobacteriaceae bacterium
CAATGCTATAGACTAATAAGCCCTTAATTATATCAGAACGTTTATTGTAACTTCAAAATGCATAATTATGATTGAATATTTGGTGCTTTAAAATTGCATTTAATAAAAAAATATTATTCCTAAGCCACATTATTATAATTTTTTTCAATATCCCACGTTATTTTAGAGCATTTAATTCCCATTCCGTGGGTCTTAATGTGCGATACGCTTTTTGGCTTTTTGGATTATTATGTACCTGCGGAATGTTTTTCTCCCCCAAAAACATGGCAAGGTGATTTAGCATCATCCAAATCAGCAATTAAATATGCATTTTTCTCCAAATATTCCAAACTACATTTTAAATATTCAATTAATATTGATATAAAGCCATTAATACCTTTTCAGGAGTCATGGGTGCGTTAAAATTCAGTTTATAGTTAGGGTTAAACTCTTTTATCGCATTTTGTATAGAAAAATAAGCGCCTATACCATACATAAGTGGAGGCTCTCCTACAGCCTTTGATTTTAAAACAGCCATTTCATTTCCCTCAGTTTCTAAAGGTAAAACTTCTATTTCTTCCGCGATAGAAAAAATATCAGGTATTTTATAAGTTGATAATGCATTAGACAGTAAAATTCCATGTTTATCATAGCTAATTTCCTCCATGGTCATCCAGCCAATACCTTGGGCCAAAGCACCCTCAACTTGACCCAAATCTATACCTTCACTCATGCTTTTACCGTAATCATGAACAATTTTTATCGAATCAAAAGTATACGTACCCCTGGTACAATCAACAGTTGAAATAATAATAGCTGTTCCGTAAACATGGTAAGCAAATGGATGTCCTTTTTCTTTTGTTTTATCATAATGGATTACTGGGGTCGCATAATGCGCATTTTCTGATAGTGCGACTCTTGCCATCATTGCTTTTGCAATCAGGTCTTTCCAAGAAAGAGATGATTTAAGCTCGTTGACAAAAACCCATTCATTTTGTATAGAAATTTCTTCTTCTTTTACTTCAAGTTCTATGGCAGCTACAGTTTTTAGTCGTGCTAATAATGCCAAACATGCTTTTAATAGTGCTTTCCCGTTAAGATCAGCAGTTGAGCTGGCAGCACTTGGTGATGTATTTGCAACGCGCGTAGTATTCGTTGTTTCTATTTTAATTTTATCAGGAGGTATAGAAAAAGATTGGGAGGCAATTTGTAACAATTTGGTATTTACACCTTGCCCCATCTCCACAGCGCCTGTGCTGATGCCTATACTGCCATCCTGATATATATGTATTAGAGCTCTGGCGTGGTTCATAGGAGTATTGGTAAAAGAAATACCAAAACAGATAGGCATGAGTGCAATTCCTTTTTTAAAGTCAGAACTTTTTTTATTGAAAGCCTTGATATCCCGAGATAATTTATCGTAATTGAACTCATTTATTGCTGATTTCCATGATTTAGCAGCTTCAACCTGAGTCATTATTTGGCCGAAAGATAGCTCGTCATTTTCGTGTAGTAAATTTACTTCTTGAATTTCTTTAGCAGTAACACCTATTTCATGAGCAGCTTTGGCTATAGCAGCCTCAATGACAAACATACCTTGTGGACCTCCAAAACCTCTAAAAGCTGTATTCGGAGGTAAATTGGTTTTACAGCTATAAACGGTTGTCTTTACATTTTCAACAAAATAACTATTTGTTGCATGAAATAATGTTCTTTCAGCAATAGCAGGAGATAAATCTGCGGCAGCTCCAGAATTTTGGTAAAATTCTGCTTCGAAAGCTATTATTTTAAGGCCCTTTGATAATCCAATTTTAAAATTACTTTCATAAGGGTGACGTTTGCCAGTCATACGCAAATCATCATGACGACTTAAAATGAGCTTTACAGGTTTTTTTAGATGATAAGTTGCCAACGCAGCCATCACAGCCCAAGGTGTTGCTTGATCTTCTTTACCTCCAAATCCACCACCCAATCGAATAACATCGACCTCAATTTTGTGCATACCTATTCCTAAAACATTGGCAATCGCTTTTTGAACTTGTGTTGGGCCCTGAGTTGATGAGGTAATTTTAATATTACCATTTTCCATTGGCTCGGCATATGCACCTTGGGTTTCTAGATATAAGTGTTCCTGTCCATTAGTAAACACTTCATCTTCAAATATATATTCGCAATTATTAAATGCTTTAAAAGTATTCCCTAGACTCACTGTTCTTGGCGCATTTATGAACTGATTTATTGCTGCGGCTTCTTTTGCTATGGTAATAATAGGTAGTTCATCTATTTCAATTTCTATGCTGGCCCTGGCTTTCTTTGCACTTCTTTCAGATGTTGCAATTATTAAAGCAATAGGCTGTCCCACAAAATGCACTTCACTTTCAGCTAATAATGGTTCGTCCGGTAAGATGCCTCCAATTTGATTTTCACCAGGAATATCTTTACAGGTAAAAATTTTGACAACACCTTCAATTTTTTCTGCCTTAGAAACTTCCAAATCTTTTATTTTACCATGAGCTTTTGGAGAATCAAAAACAAGTGCAAACAGGGTATTTTGTTTAACAATAATATCGTCGATAAAAAGCGATTCACCTCTTACATGCCCAAAAGCATCTATGTTTGTCATACTTTTCATAAGTTGACTAATTCGTTTAAATTTACTTTTTTAGGGAACAATTTAATAAAATGAGCATATAATAACTGTCTGGCAAGTAAGCGTTTATATCCTTTTGAACCTCTTATGTCACTAATTGGAGAAATTTCTTCTTGCATTATTGTATTTGCCTCATTTAGAACTTCGATGGTGAGTTCCTTATTTGTAAAAAAAGAAGCTGTTTTAGGTAAATATTTTGGTACAGCGGCCACTCCACCTAAAGCGTAATGTACTTTTTCAATTATTTTGCCATTAGTTTTAATACATATAGCTGAGTTAACACTAGCAATGTCAAGATGTGTTCGTTTACTTACTTTCTCAAAATTAAAATGATGGGAATTATCCGGCACTTCAAAAGTAATATTTACAATTATTTCTTTTTCACGTAAATCATATACTTTATAAGATTTATAAAAATCTTTAAGCGCTATTGTTCTAAGTTTACCTTTAGTATTTTTTATGGTTATTTTACTATTTAGAGCTAAAAAAAGAATGGTCATATCTCCAATTGGAGAAGCATTTACAAGATTTCCTGCCAGAGTTGACATATTTCTGATCTGTTCAGAAGACACCAGTTTTAGGTACGATTGTATTTCTGGGAAATAAACCTGCATGGCGTTATTATACATGACATCGGTTACCGTTGTTGATGCACCAATTACACAGTTGTTCTTATAAAATGATATGCCACTAAGTTCTTTATT
>CAZJCZ010000016.1:0-14709 GCA_964544575.1 uncultured Flavobacteriaceae bacterium
GTATTTTACAGTGTTTTGATGCTGCAGAATTGAAGAGAATAAGACAAGAATTGAAGTCTGAATTGTTTTTAGTGCAGTTAATGGAAAATGAAAATAATGAGAGTAACTTAAAAGAATACGCAACATATGCCGATGGAATTGGACCATGGTATAAACAACTTGTCTCTGGAAAAGATGATAAAGGTAATTGGAAATCATCAAAATTAGTAACCGAAGCTCACGATTTGGGTTTAGTTGTCCATGCCTATACTTTTAGAGCAGATGATCTGGGAGAATTTACTTCTTTTAATGAATTATTAGATGTTGGATTTAACACTTTAAACCTTGACGGTGTTTTTACAGATTTTCCTGATAAAGCGGTTCGTTTTTTAAATAATACTAAGTAGTAGTTACCTGTATTAATTTTTGCCTGTAAGCGGTGAGTAATCTTGATTTGGAGATGTAACCGTAATACTTTCCTTTTTTTATTACAGGTAAATTCCAGGCCCCACTGGTTTTAAATTTTTTCATTATTGAGTTCATAGTATCGTCTTCATAAATGATAATATCAGCATCGGCATGCATCAAGTTAGATACTTTTACTTTTTCATATAATTTGGTATCGAACATAATATTTCGAATATCATCCAAGCGAATAACACCTAAAAATTCATTTTTTTCATTTACAACAGGAAAATGATTACGCGATGATTTCGCTACAGCTTCTTTAAGGATTTCACCTAGTTTCATATCCGGAGAAAGAGAGATAAAATTCGTCTCTATTACTTTATCTATTTCTAACATCATCAGCACATTTTTATCTTTGTCATGTGTTATGAGTTCACCTCGTTGAGCTAATTTCAAGGTATAAATAGAATGAGAAATATAGTATCGGGTTATTGAAAAGGAAATGGCAGCAACCAACATTAAGGGAACAAAAAGTTCATATCCACCCGTTATTTCTGCAATCAGAAATATCGCAGTGAGGGGTGCATGTAAAACTCCCGCCATTAATCCGGACATTCCGATTAGGGTAAAATTTGATTCTGAAACATCAAATCCTAATCCTACATTATTAATAATCTTAGCAAAGGCATTCCCTAATGCACTTCCCATAACCAATGTTGGGATGAATACGCCCCCTACACCACCGGCTGCAAAAGTAGTACTCATTGCAATGGCTTTAAAAAGGGTTATTCCTATCAATAATCCAATGACTATCCATATGTTAGAAAGATCCATATTAATTGGTGTTCTGCCAATAGCAGCAATATGATCTCCTTTTAACAAATTATTGATCAGGCCATAACCTTCACCATAAAGAGGTGGAATAATAAACAACATAACCCCAATAGCTGATGCCCCAATAAGTAACCTTTTGGTTCTGCTTTCAAACCTTTTAAAATAGTTAGTAATCGCAAAATATATTTTGGAAAAATATACCGATGCTAAACCCGTAAACAAACCAAGAATTACATAAAATAAAATATCTTTTATTTCAAATTTATCAATTAACTCAAACCGGAATAACACATCTGTACCCATAAAAAAATAAGAGGTTACAACAGCAGATACAGAAGCCAGCAATAATGGTATTAAAGACGCAAAAGCTATGTCCAGACTAAAAACTTCAACAGCAAATATAATAGCCGCAATAGGCGCTTTAAACATTGACGCCATTGCACCAGCGGTAGCACAGCCAATTAATAACATCCTTGTTTTGGTGTTCATATGAAATAAAAGTGCCGTGTTCGACCCTAAGGCCGCACCTGCACTTACAGCGGGGCCTTGTAACCCTACTGATCCACCAAAAGCCACAGTCAATGGTGCCGTAATTAATGGTGCAATAATGTTATATCTTGGAATAATTCCATTGAGTTTAGAAATTGCATGTAACGTTGTTGAAATACCATGGCCAATATGTTTTTTTAACCATGTCTTTTTTACAATATATACCAAAAACAAACCAATGATTGGGAAAACAAAGTATAATGAACTTTGATAATTTTTAACTAGATCGATTTTTAATAGGAGTTGGATATAGTGTGTAAAGTTCTTAAGTAAAACAGTACCTAATCCTGCCAAAAACCCTACGAGGACGCTTAGTATATATACAAAATGCCTTTCAGGTATATGCTTGTATCGCCAAATTAGAATTTTGCGTAAGATTGATTTTGATTGGATTGGCATTGTATAAAGATAAAAAAATCCCGCAATCGCAGGGTTTAAAAATTATGATTTTAAGTTCAGTTTTAAATGCAACTCATCTAACTGTGCTTTATCTATTGGAGAAGGTGCATCGATCATTACATCACGGCCGGAATTATTTTTCGGAAATGCAATAAAATCCCGAATGGTTTCTTGCCCGCCAAGTATAGCGACCAACCTGTCTAAACCAAAAGCAATACCACCATGTGGGGGTGCTCCATATTCAAAAGCATTCATTAAAAATCCAAATTGCGCCTTGGCTTCTTCTTTAGTAAAACCTAAATGATCAAACATTAAAGCTTGCGTAGTTTTATCATGGATTCTGATGGAACCCCCACCAATTTCATTACCATTAAGTACTAAGTCATAAGCATTGGCTCTTACTTTGCCTGGATCTGTATCTAGCAAAGAAATATCTTCAGGTTTTGGGGAAGTAAATGGATGGTGCATGGCATGATATCGTTTTGTTTCTTCATCCCATTCCAATAATGGGAAATCAGTTACCCATAGTGGCGCAAATTCATTTGGTATGCGTAGCCCCATTCGTTCAGCTAATTCCATTCTTAAAGCGCTCAATTGAGTACGCACTCTATCAGTTTGCCCGGATAGCACACAGATTAAATCACCAGTTTTTGCTCCTGTAATTTCAGCCCACTTTTCTAAATCTTTTTGATCATAAAACTTATCCACTGAAGATTTATAAGTACCATCATCGTTACAACGAACGTATACCATTCCTAAGGCACCTACTTGTGGACGCTTTATCCAATCGGTTAATTTATCAATTTCTTTACGTGAATATGAATTTCCGCCCGGAACAGCGATCCCAACTACCAATTCAGCTTGATTGAAAACATTAAAATCTTTATGTTGGGCCACATCGTTCAGTTCACCGAATTCCATTCCAAAACGTATATCCGGCTTATCATTTCCGTACATTTTCATAGCTTCATCGAAAGTCATTCGTGGAAAATTATCTACAGTAACACCTTTAATTTCTTTTAATAAATGACGCGTTAACCCTTCAAAAGCGTTTAAAATATCTTCTTGTTCAACAAATGCCATCTCACAATCTATTTGTGTAAACTCAGGTTGTCTGTCAGCACGCAGATCTTCATCTCTAAAGCATTTTACAATTTGAAAATATTTATCCAACCCACCAATCATCAATAGCTGTTTAAAGGTTTGTGGAGATTGTGGTAATGCATAAAATTGCCCTTCATTCATTCGTGAAGGCACAACAAAATCACGTGCCCCTTCTGGTGTAGATTTGATTAAATAGGGAGTTTCAACTTCTATAAACCCTTCTTTTGATAAGTAGTAACGGACTTGCTGTGTTACTTTATGACGAAATATCAAATTCTCTTTTACTGGATTTCTACGAATATCTAAATAACGATATTTCATACGTAATTCTTCACCACCATCAGTCTCATCTTCAATAGTAAAAGGAGGTAGCAATGCTTTATTTAATATTTGAAGTTCAGACACTAAAATTTCAATATCGCCTGTTGGTAAATTCGGATTTTTTGAAGTACGCTCTATAACGGTTCCCTTAACCTGAATCACAAATTCTCTACCCAGGTTCTTAGCTTGGGTCATTATTTCTTTCGAAGTACGTTCTTCATCAAAGATCAACTGTGTGATTCCGTATCTATCTCGCAAGTCAACCCAGATCATGAAACCTTTATCTCGAACTTTTTGCACCCACCCGGCAAGGATAACTTCACTATTAATATTTGATGATCTTAACTCACCATTGGTATGACTTCTATACATTTTCTTTCTTAAAAAATTGAGCTGCAAATTTAGTGAAATACTGTGTACATTAAATCATTTCCGTTTTATTTTTGATCATTCACTTAAATAAGGTCAACATTACTAACCTATTAGTCAATTAATCTCTAATTTTTCGTTAAATTTAACATATGGGTCCCAAGAATTTTTTTTCGGAACTAAAAAGACGCAAAGTTTACGGAGTTGCAATCTCGTATGGAATTACCGCATGGGTGTTAGCTCAAATAACTGAATTAGTGACTAGTAGTTTTGAGACTTCTCCATGGGTAATGAAAATGATAATTATAGCCCTTATAATTGGCTTACCAATAGCGGTAATTCTTGCATGGGTTTATGATATGACACCACAAGGTATTATAAAAACAAAACCCGAAGAGCTTGAAAATAATCAGACTCCAAAAAGTAAGAAATCAATTATATGGAACCTGTTTTTAAGTGCAATTATCATCATAAGTTTTGTGACGATTGGTACTTGGTGGGCACTAAATGAGTACAAATCGGCAGATACAGGAGTTACGAAATCTCTGGCTATACTACCTTTAAGAAATTTTACTGAAAATGATAATCGAATATATCTAGCAGCCGGGCTTCATTCTAATTTGATAACAAATGTATCGAAAATAAGTTCTTTAAGAACCATCCCCCCCAGATCAACATTAAAATATAAAAATTCAGAGAAATCAATTTCAGAAATAGCGAATGAGTTGGGGGTTGATGCAATTCTCGAAGCTGACATTATGAAATTTGAAGACACTGTTCAGTTAAATTTTAGATTGATACAAGCCGTTCCTAAAGAACGGACTATTTGGGCACAAATTTTTGAAAAACCTATTAGTGAAATTTATTCCTTGTTTGATGAAGTTTCTCAACAAATTGCAATTGAAATGGATCTAACTTTAACGGATCAAGAGAAATTATTATTGTCAAGTGCTAAGAAAGTTGACCCAGAGGCATATCAGGCGTATCTTAAAGGGGTATTTTATTGGATGAAGCTTACTGAAAATGATCTAGAACAATCTCTGAAATATTTTCTACTCGCTCTAAAGATAGATCCAAATTACGCAGCAGCCTACGTTGGAATTGCTTCAGTTGGAGCTGCAAAAATGCAAAATGGAATTGTTCGGGGCATTGAAGTTATTCCGAAATTAGATTCTCTTATGTCAAAAGCGCTTGAACTAGATAATTCTTTACCGGAAGTTCACTATAGTATTGCTTTATGGAATACCTGGGGTAAATGGGATTGGAAAAACGCAGGCATAGCTTTCAAAAAAGCTTTAGCACTTAACCCAAATCAAGCTCTTACACATGCTTATTATTCTCATTATTTATACATCATTGGAGAGCCCGAGTTGGCTTTGCCGCATATTGAAAAGGCACTGGAACTTGATCCTGTAACCCCACTTTTTCAGGGAGTATATGCTATGGATTTAAATTATAGCAGAAAATTTCCAGAAGCCATTGATATTTTAAATAAGATTTTACGAATTAACCAAAGAGATCCTTTAGCCCTTTCAGCATTGCGCTCAGCATATCACAATAACAAAGAATTTGATAAGGCTTATGAAATTTTTGTCAGATCTTATGAGGTTGAAAATGATAAGGAGGCGGTATTAGCACTTAAAAATGGGTACGCTAGTGGGGGTTATCCAGGTGCGTTAAATAGTTTAGCCGAGTTTCTCATCAACCGTTCTTCAGATAAATATGTTACACCCTGGCGAATAGGTACGCTATACGCTAGGTCGGGAAATAACGATTTGGCCATCAATTATCTTTACGCGGCTTACAACGATCATGATTCGAATATGCCTTATATCAATATTGATCCAATATTTGACGATTTAAAAAACTATAAGGAGTTCAGAAATTTAATTGCAATGATGAATTTTCCAAAATCTCATTAAAAATTCCTCTTAACATGAATTAGATGTTCTTGGTCTAATTTTTTATATAACAGGCGCAAAATACTCTACATTTATGGATAGTTGATAAAATCCACAACCATGAAAAAGTTTACAACCATTAAAATTTCAGTTGCCATATTATTTCTTTTTATACAGTGTTTTTCGTATGCCCAGCAGAAAACGGGAAATTTAGTTGAATATTTCGGTAAAGAAAAGGTTGACGAGATCAATGAGGGTAAGTTATTGCATGTTTTTAAGAAAGGGTTGGCCCTGAAAATTCAGGATTTTAATTTTAATTCATCTTCCTTTCCAAAAGACCCCGTATTTGAAAAGTTTTTGATGAATCCCAATTATAAGATTTCAAAGGAACAGGTTTTTGATATCGATTTTTTGGGAAATGAATTAAAATGGAAGGAGATCAATGTTGATAAAACGAATAGTTTTAATGATTCTGATTTAAGATCGAGTTATGTCTATTTAACTTACAATTCCAATGTTGAAAAAATTGTTCTTTTTGAAGCTTCTGGCCATTCATCGGTTTTAATAAATGGATATCCTCATGAAGGCGATCATTATGACTATGGATGGAACCTTATTCCTACAAAGTTAAAAAAGGGAAAAAATGTCTTTATCTTAAAAGTGGGTCGTTTTCCAAGAATACGTGCCCGCTTAATCGAACCAAAATTTGCTGTTCAATTTACCACTAGAGATTTGACACTACCAGATTTATTAATTGAAGAAAACAATGATTATAAAGGGGCCATTAGGGTTATTAATGCAACTGAAAATTGGGTGAAGAATTATACGATCAATACCAAATTGGCAGAAGATGGTCAGGAGACTGTAGTTCCATCAATTCCTCCATTGAGTATTCGTAAAGTATCTTTTTCAATTCCTGCTCTTTCGACCAAAATAACAAACGATAAAACCAATTTGGACATACAGTTGAAAAATAGTAAAGGACTTTCAATTACAAGTGAGGTTATCCAACTCAATGTTAAATCAAAATATAAACATCATAAGAAAACCTTTGTTAGCCGTATTGATGGAAGTGTTCAATATTACAGTGTAGCACCAGCTAGTGATGAAAAATTGGAATCGCCTGCATTGTTTTTGTCGGTACATGGTGCTTCCGTTGAAGCGGTGAATCAGGCGAATGCATATAAACAGAAAGATTGGGGCCATATTGTGGCTCCTACTAACCGAAGACCCTTTGGTTTTGCTTGGGAAGACTGGGGGAGGCTTGATGCTTTAGAAGTTTTAGCAGATGCTAAAAAATTGTATAAGCCTGACAGTAAGAAAATATATTTAACCGGACATTCTATGGGTGGTCATGGCACATGGTATTTAGGAGCCACTTATCCCGATTATTTCGCTGCAATTGCACCTTGTGCCGGGTATCCTGATCTATTGTTATATCGTGACAGCTTTATTAAGAAGAGGCTACAATTGCCTCAAAAACAATTAACTGAACTCGGAATGACACCAAAGGTTGTTGAACGCATGAAAATTGAATATGTCCCCAACCAAGTTGAGAATATGATCAAGAGAGCTGGCACTCCTAGTAGAACCCTAAAATTAATGCGTAATTATTTGCATCTTGGAGTATATATATTACACGGTGAAAAGGACAATGTGGTGCCGACTTTTATAGCTCAAGAAATGAGAGAACGTTTAGGCACCTTCCATTCTGATTTTACCTATTATGAATATCCGGATGGCACCCATTGGTATGGCGATCACAGTATGGATTGGCCGCCCATATTTGACTTCTTTAAACAACGCACCATAAAAGAAAGTAGGGATATCAAAAAATTTGAATTTTATACGGGTTCCCCAGGTGTTTCCTCTAAATCTCATTTTATTACAATTCATCAACAACAAAAATCTTTTGAGATTAGTTCCTTTGATTTTTCTAAAGAAAAGAATTTTAAAATAGACACAAAAAATGTAGCATTAATTGAAGTTGATCTTACACAATTAACCGACACCATAAATAAGGTGCAGCTTGATGGAAAAGAATTTAATATTTCAAAAAAAGACAAGATATTTTTCAAGGAAATCAATGATGAGTGGCGTATATCTTCGTACCCATCATTACATGAAAAAGGACCACATAGAAACGGAGGATTTAAAGATGCATTTAGAAATAATATGGTATTTGTATTTGCTACTAAAGGTACTAAATTGGAAAATGACTGGTATTATAATAAAGCCAGATATGATGCAGAAACGTTTTGGTATCGAGGAAACGGAAATATTGAGATCATAAAAGATGTTGAATTTACTTTAAAAAAATACCCAAATCAGAATGTAATATTATACGGTAATAGAGATAATAATGCTGCTTGGAAAACACTGATGAAAGATAGCCCTGTTCAAGTAAGTAAAGATGAAGTTAATTTTGGGGAGAAGAAATTATTTGGAGATCAATGGGGGTTGTTTTTTATTGTTCCTAGAAAAGATAGTGAAATTGCGAGCATAGGTGTAGTAACGGCAACCGGAATAAGTGGAATGAAAGCATCCTATGCCAATCATTACCTAGTTAATGGCACAACATTTCCTGATCTATTACTTTTTGACAATACTGTCTTAACCGATGGTATTTCAGCCGTTAAATGTGCAGGATTTTTTGGGAATGACTGGTCAATAGAGAATGGAGAATTTGAATGGAATTAAAAAATAACGAGATTCCTTATTTTTAAAATATAGTAAAACGGTTATTTATGTCAAACTTAAATTTTACTTCAAAAAGAATTGTTTCCATTGATATTTTTAGAGCACTGACCATGTTTTTCATGATTTTTGTAAATGATCTCTGGTCATTAACTAATGTTCCAGAATGGTTGAAACATAAATCAGCCGATGTTGATGGTATCGGTTTTTCAGACATAATTTTTCCTGCGTTTCTTTTTATAGTTGGTTTATCTATTCCTTTTGCTATTAAAGCAAGAAGAAAAAAGGGAGATAACAATTTATTTGTTTTAAAACATATTGTTATTAGAACTTTGGCACTGATTATAATGGGTTTATTTATGGTCAATTTTGAGAGTATAAATGAGGAGTTACTTTCTATAAGTAAGTACGTATGGGAAATTATAATGGCGTTGGCCATTTTTCTAGTTTGGTTATACTACAAGCCATTTGAGCAGCATCATAAAAAAATAACCATTGTATTACAGTTTATTGGAATTGCACTATTTATCTATTTAGCGGTTATTTATAAAGGCGGTACTTCTGAGAATATCGAATGGATGAAACCACATTGGTGGGGTATTTTAGGTTTAATAGGCTGGGCGTACTTGCTAAATTCTACTTTTTATTTATTCTTTGGTCATCGACTCATTTTTTTATTTATAATGTTCATTTTGCTTCATTTGTTAAACGTGCAAGAATTTATAACTTTTGCTGAGCTGCCAACATTTAAAATTGTTATTAGTGCGTCAAATCATGTTTCAGTTACGGCTGGTATGGTTGCCGGGAGCTTGCTATTACATTATAAAAGGCTGGAAAAAGAAAATGCATTTTTATTGGCTTTGTTCATCTTAGGCTTTCTCTCCTTAATTTATGGGTTTGCTCTGAGACCTCATTGGGGTGGATTTTCAAAAATTAGAGCAACTCCTTCTTGGACATCAGTATGTATCGGAATAAGTTACCTTAGCTTTTTAGGATTGTACATTATTACTGACAAATTAAAATTTATTTGGTGGGCTAAACCTATTAAAGCTGCCGGTACTAATACCTTAACATGTTATGTGATACCTTATTTCATATATCCACTTATGGTAGTAATAGGAGTAAGTTTTCCGAAAATAATATCTGACGGAAATATTGGGATAATTAAATCATTATTATTTTCTTTAGGAATTATTGGAATAGCTACCTTGCTTAATAAATTCAATATCAAGTTAAAGGTTTAATGAATATGGGTAAACTATATATTGTACCTACACCAATTGGAAATCTGGAGGATATAACCTTACGCGCTATTAAAGTGTTGAAAGAAGTTGATCTGATCTTGGCAGAAGATACGCGTACTTCAGGAAAACTATTGAAGCATTTTGAGATAGATTCACAGATGCAAAGTCATCATATGCATAATGAACATAAAATGGTTAACCGAATAGTTGAACGGTTAAAATCTGGCGAAACCGTCGCCTTAATTTCAGATGCTGGTACGCCGGCTATTTCTGATCCCGGGTTTTTATTGACAAGAGCATGTATTCAAAACAATATAGAAGTAGATTGTTTACCCGGAGCGACCGCTTTTGTTCCTGCTTTAGTGAATAGTGGCCTGCCAAATGACAAGTTTGTTTTTGAAGGATTTCTGCCTATTAAAAAAGGTAGACAAACACGCCTGGAATTATTAGCTGAAGAATCCCGTACCATGATCTTTTACGAGTCTCCGCATAAGTTGATAAAAACATTAACTCAGTTGGCCGAATATTTTGGAAAAGACAGACAAATTTCAGTTTCTCGTGAATTGACAAAAATGTATGAAGAAACAGTAAGAGGGACTACTACTGAGGTGATTGAATATTTTACTATAAAACCTCCAAAAGGTGAATTTGTAATTGTAGTTGGGGGTAAAAAGTAATGATTTAAAAACCTTTATGGGAACCAAAAAAACATTCAACACAAATTTTCATCATAATAATAAGCATCGGGCAAATTATGATATTGATAATTTGTGTAAATATAATCCCACACTTAATGAATTTGTTTTTATAAATCAATATAAGACTAAAACAATTGATTTTTCAAATCCTATAGCGGTTAAGGAAATAAACAGGGCCTTATTATTTGCATATTATAAGCTATCTTTTTGGGATTTTCCGGATGATAACTTATGTCCTCCAATTCCTGGCAGGGTTGATTATATTCATTATTTAGCTGATCTTTTAAAAGAGTCAGGTATCAATGAAAATCCTAGCGTATTGGATATTGGTACAGGCGCCAGTTGTATTTATCCGATATTAGGAAATGCAGTTTATGGTTGGCAATTTGTTGGAACGGATATTGATAAAAAATCAATAAAAAGTGCTGAGCAAATTCTAATAAAGAATGATCTTACCAGGGATATCAATTTACGACATCAGTCGGATTCAAGTCAAATTTTTAAGGATATTTTGAATAGTGCTGACAAATTTTCGGCAACAATGTGCAATCCTCCTTTTTATAGGTCTGAAGAAGAAGCTATGCAAGCGAACAAGAGAAAATCGAAAGGTTTAGGAACAAGCAGTAACACTGTAGCTCGCAATTTTAGTGGTAAAAGCATGGAATTATGGTATAAGGGCGGTGAAAAAGCATTTGTCCATACCTATTTGTATGAAAGCTCTTTGTATAAAACGCAAAGCTTTTGGTATACCACATTGGTTTCCAAAAAAGAAAATTTAGAAAGTATGTATGCTTCTTTAAAAAAGCTCAAGGCAACTGAGATTAAAACCATACCTATGTATCATGGGAATAAAATTACCCGTATTGTGGCATGGACCTTTCTTGACAAGGACGAAAGAATTGCATGGATAGAGAATATTTAGGATTCATCAAAAAGAGATTAGCATTAATTTCAGAATTTCAGAATAGAATAAAAACAAGTCTTGATTAGAATGATATATAGTAGTTTATTAAAACAATTAGTCTTTGGAATAACTCTTTTTGTTTTTATTGGCTGTGGAGGTGATTCTGGTAATATAGAACCAGAGATAGAGCCAACATTAACAACAATTTCAACTTTTAGTAAAACACATTTGAATTTTGGAAATGGTGGGAAACAGAGCGCTCAAGGAACTTTTAATTTTCTTGGAAATAATGATCAGATAGAAGAAATATTAATGTTTGTAAAATTGGAATGCCCTCTAGGTGGATGTGGTGCTTGGGACGTTTTTGCCAATATTAATGTGAAAGATCCAGCATCTGGATCTTGGTATGAATTAGGAAGGTTTATTACTCCGTATGGAGTAGATAACTCCAAAATAGAGTCAGGATTTATCTTTGATGTAACAGATTTTAAATCAATTTTACAAGGATCAGTTCAATTAAAAGCCTTTATTGAGGTTTGGACTATTGAGGGGTGGTTACTAACTGTTGATTTTAAAATTAAAGAAGGTAATCCTAAATACAAATATTCGGCAATTGTATCACTATTAAATTTTGCTAATAATTCACAGCAAATCCCATATGGTGAGCCACTACCATTTGATATTAGTATGGTAGGTAAAGTTACTATCCCTGAAAAAGTGGCTAAAACTAAACTGAGAACTATAATAACCGGTTGGGGACATGCTACACCAAACGATAATGGAGGAAGAGGCTGTGCAGAATGGTGTTTTAGAACACATACAATTTTCATTGGTGGAGCTAATTTTCGACATAGTTTGAATGCTATTGGGTGCGATTCAAACCCGGTAAACCCACAAAATGGTAATTGGCAACCTGATAGAGCAGGGTGGTGTCCCGGTAAAGAGGTTCCGTTTAGAATAGATGAATTTTCAACACCACGAACAGGAGAAACATTAAACTTCGAGTATAAATTGGAAGATTGGGTAAATAATAATGGAAACGGGAAAGCGTATTATTCAATTTCAACTTTCATTATTGTTGAAAGTGATATGCCGATACAAAAACCATTAGTTGAATAGACATCATTAAATCAAACCTGTTTTTACACATGTTTCCCTTTATTCCAACCATGTTTTCCTAAGTATTGTTCACCACTTTCAACGGCTCCATCTTCTATCGTAGTACCCATAGAATCATTCCATCGATTTAAGTATCCAAATAAAGCAATGACACCAAGCATTTCAACAATTTCACCTTCATTCCAATGTTCGTATAATCTCGACTTGATGTTTTCGTCAACAGCATTAGGTACTTGACTTGCCACCAATGAAAAATCCAATGCCGCTCGTTCTGCTTCACTAAATGCAGGATGTGTCCTATATTCCCAAATATTGTCTAATTGTTCTTGTTCTGCCCCATATCGTTCTGCGGCCCGAATGGCATGTGCCTGACAATATCGGCACCCTGTAGCATTACTGCTAACCCAGGCAATCATCCTTTTTAATGCTGACGTTACTCTGCCTTCATTGGCCATAACAGCTTTATTTAAGTTGATAAAAGCTTTACTAATGGATGGTCTGTGCTGCATGGTAAGTACTGAATTTGGACAAAAGCCAAGGGTTTCATTAAAGAATTCAGCTAATTGTTTTGTTTCTAAATTATGATCTGGAGAAAGGGGTGTTACTAAGGGCATATTAAATAAATTTAATGAGTTGCCAAATATATAATTTATTAACTTTAAATTTTCCTATAAACAGGTCTTTATGAAAGTGTTTTTAAAACCTTATGAATTAAAATTACAACATAAGTTTACTATTTCTAGAGGTTCCTATAGTGGACAACACACACTTATTGTTGAGCTTAAGGAGGGTCAGTTTTCTGGAATTGGAGAGGCAACCTCAAATCCGTATTATGGTATTACCGTCCAAAAGATGATGGATGACATTCGCCTTATCCAGCCCATGATTGAATCATCAAGTAACGAAACCCCTAAAGAGTTTTGGAAAATGTTAATTCCAAAATTAAAGCATAATATGTTTGCTCTGTGTGCATTAGATATGGCATATCATGACTTATATGCTCGTAAAAAAGGTAAAAAATTATATGAGTTATGGGGATATAATATCAATAATAACCCCTTAACCGATTATACCATAGGGATCGCTTCCATTACTGAAATGGTGGCTAAGATTGAGGAGTTCCCTTGGCCCATTTATAAGATCAAATTAGGCACAAAAGAAGATATTAAGATTATTAAGGAACTCCGCAAGCATACCAATGCCGTTTTTAGAGTGGACGCAAATTGCGGATGGAGTGTAGATGAAACCATACATAATGCTTTGTTATTAAAAGAGTTGGGAGTAGAATTTATTGAACAACCATTAGATGCTGAAAATTGGGATGGTCATAAAGAGGTTTTTTTGAAATCTGTTTTACCTATTATTGCTGATGAAAGTTGTCAAGTTGAAGCCAATGTTATTAAATGCCATAACCATTTTCATGGGATCAACGTAAAATTGGTTAAATGTGGTGGATTAACTCCTGCTAAAAGAATGTTATTAAAAGCAAAAGAATTAGGTATGAAAACTATGGTCGGTTGTATGACCGAATCTTCCATAGGTATTTCGGCTATTGCTCACTTATTACCATTATTAGATTATGTTGATATGGATGGGGCATTATTATTGGCTAATGATATAGCAAAAGGTGTTACTATTGAAAAAGGAATTGTCAAATACAGCAATTTAAATGGGATAGGAGCTACTTTAAATGAAAGTTCTATTTCCAGATCTTGATTTTTATTGAATTCTTAAAGAATTAAAATTTATTAATAATAATCATTTTATTTATAGATATAATGATGCTATTTTTGTTCAGTTTTTAAAGACAATATTTTAAAAAATTAATACACAGGTTATGATAAATACAGTTAAAACAACATGGAAAGGGAAAATGCAATTTGAATCAACCAACGAAGGTGGAAATTTAATGATCGATGCTGATAAAGAAGTAGGGGGTGAAGGAAATGGATATAGGCCAAAAGCATTGATGTTATCTTCTTTGGCTGGTTGTTCAGGATTAGATGTAGTTTCCTTATTGAAAAAAATGAGAGCTGAGGTAAAAGATTTTAACATAGATATTGAAGCAAATCTTACAGATGAGCACCCAAAATATTATGATAAAGTAAAGATGACATTTAATTTTTATGGAAAAGACTTTAAAAAAGATAAAATCGAAAAAGCGGTGAAATTGTCCGAAGAAC
>CAZJCZ010000016.1:14809-23444 GCA_964544575.1 uncultured Flavobacteriaceae bacterium
GGAAAAGACTTTAAAAAAGATAAAATCGAAAAAGCGGTGAAATTGTCCGAAGAACGTTATTGCGGTGTGATGAAGATGTTTAGACAGTTTGCAGAAGTGAATACTGAGATTAAGTATTTTGAGGAATAAATTATATAAATAATAAAATAGATGCGTTGGACGCTTAAATTAAAACCATCATCAGAAGAAGTTTCACGGTTAGCAAATGAACTATCAACCGGTTCTAATATAGCGTCATTATTAGTACAACGAGGTATTAAAACATATCAAGAAGCTAAAGATTTTTTTAGGCCGAGCTTAAATGATCTGCATGACCCTTTTTTAATGCAGGATATGCAGAAAGCGGTTGATCGTATTGAAAAGGCTATTGATAATGATGAAAATATTTTAATCTATGGCGACTATGATGTAGATGGCACTACGGCAGTTTCCTTAGTTTCATCTTATTTAAAAACTTACTATTCTAATATAGCTACATATATACCCGACCGGTATAATGAAGGGTATGGCATTTCCTATCTGGGAATTGATTTTGCTGAAGACAATGATTTTTCACTCATTATTGCACTAGATTGTGGTATTAAGGCTATTGAAAAAGTTGAATATGCTCTAAAGAAGGGAATTGATTTTATTATTTGCGATCATCACCGTCCTGGGAACGAGTTGCCAAAGGCAATTGCTGTTTTAGATCCAAAACGAGAAGATTGTAATTATCCTTATGATGAATTATGTGGATGTGGAGTTGGATTTAAATTAGTTCAAGCCTTAGCATCTCGTAGAGATCAAGATATTAATGATCTAATTGCCTATTTAGATATAGTTGCAACAGCCATTGCAGCTGATATTGTTCCTATGACTGGGGAAAACAGAATATTGGCTTATCACGGATTAGAACAAATTAATTCAAATCCGAGGGCAGGTATACAAGCAATTATCAATCAATTAAAAAATGATAGGTTAACAATAACAGATGTCGTTTTTATTATTGCACCCCGGATCAATGCTGCCGGCAGAATGAAGCATGGTAATTATGCTGTTGAATTGTTGACCGAAAAAGATATTGATACAGCCGAACAAAAGGCTGCCGAAATTGAAGTTTTTAATACCAATAGGAGAGATCTGGATAAATTGATAACCGAAGAGGCCCTGCAACAAATAGTTTCTAATAATGAAGGAGATAATTTCACAACGGTAGTTTATCAAGAAAATTGGCATAAAGGAGTTATTGGGATAGTAGCTTCCCGTTTAACGGAAACCTATTATCGACCCACCTTAGTTTTTACAAAGAATGGTGAAAATCTGGCCGCTTCGGCACGTTCAGTCAGAGGCTTTGACGTTTATAATGCATTGGATGCCTGCACAGAATATATAGAACAGTTTGGCGGACATAAATATGCTGCCGGATTGACCCTGCTAGAAATAAATTATAAGAAATTCAAAGAGAAATTTGAACAAGTAGTTAAAGATTCTATTCCAAAAGAATTATTGCAACCAGAAATTAAAATTGACCAGGAAATTGAACTTTCTGAAATAACTTCTAAATTCTATAGAATTTTAAAATTGTTCGGCCCATTTGGCCCTCAGAATATGAAACCGGTTTTTCTGATTAAAAATTTGAAAGACTCAGGTTATAGTAGAAAAGTTGGCGCTGATGAGTCGCATTTAAAATTAAGTGTTGTTTCTGAAGAAGGCCAAAGAATGGACGGAATTGGGTTTAATTTGGGTAAGTGGTATGACAATATCGCCTCAGGGAACCCATTTAATATTGTATTTACCATAGAAGAAAACCATTGGAATGGTAATACTTCTTTACAGCTAAATATAAAGGATATTAAATTGGAAGAATAAAAGAATACGCTATAAACTTTTTAGTTTAGCAATTGTGTCAGCCGGGCTGTTACTCTTAAACACAAAACTACCCGCAACTAATACATCAGCACCGGCAGTCACTAATTTTGGACAATTTTTATCGTTAACACCTCCGTCAATTTCTATAAGGGCTTTTGAACCTGATTTTTCAATGAGATCTCGTAATTGAATGATCTTTTTATACGTATTTTCAATAAAACTTTGTCCGCCAAAACCCGGGTTCACACTCATAATGAGTACCAGATCTAAGTCTATAATTACATCTTCTAATACAGAAATGGGTGTATGAGGATTCAACGAAACACCTGCCTGCATACCTTCAGATTTTATAGCTTGAATTGTTCTATGTAAATGGCTACAGGCTTCATAATGTACCGTTAGAACATCGGCTCCAGCCTTTTTAAAATCAGTAATATATCTATCGGGATCTACTATCATCAAGTGTACATCCAATACTTTTTTAGCATGTTTTTTAATGGCTTTTATTACGGGAATTCCAAAGGAAATATTAGGCACAAAAACCCCATCCATGACATCAATATGAAACCAATCAGCCTCACTATTGTTAACCATTTCTATGTCACGTTGTAAGTTGGCAAAATCTGCAGCTAATATTGAAGGAGCAATAAGATGACTCATGTTGATTTTTTTACAAAAATAGTATTATAATACATTTAAAAACAGAAAACTCTCAACATTGTTGAGAGTTTTCAATTCATTAATCAAAAAACGAATAGTTTATTTGACTACTCATTTGTAAAATTATAAAAATTTATCCTAGATAGGTTCTTAAAATTTTACTTCTTGAAGTATGTTTTAATCTTCTAATTGCTTTTTCTTTAATTTGACGTACTCTTTCACGAGTTAAATCAAAAGTCTCACCTATTTCTTCTAATGTCATAGGATGTGCATCACCTAAACCAAAATACAATGAAACTACATCAGCTTCTCTTGGTGTTAAGGTCTCTAAAGCACGCTCAATTTCTGTTTTAAGAGATTCGTGTAATAAAGATCTATCCGGATTTGGAGACTCACCTGAACGTAATACATCATAAAGATTCGAGTCTTCACCTTCAATTAAAGGAGCGTCCATAGAGACGTGACGTCCAGAATTTTTCAACGATTCTTTAACATCATTTATAGTCATATCCAGCTCTTTAGCTATTTCTTCAGCTGAAGGAGGTCTTTCATTTTCTTGTTCTAGACGCGCAAAAGTTTTATTTATCTTATTTATTGATCCAATTTTGTTTAATGGTAAACGTACAATTCTAGATTGTTCAGCCAACGCTTGTAAAATAGATTGACGGATCCACCATACCGCATAAGAAATAAATTTAAAACCCCTTGTTTCATCAAAACGTTTAGCAGCTTTAATCAAACCTAAATTACCTTCATTAATTAGATCAGGTAAGGTCAATCCTTGATTTTGATACTGCTTGGCTACCGAAACAACGAAACGTAAATTTGCTTTTGTCAATCTTTCTAATGCAACTTGATCTCCAGCTTTAATTCGTTGTGCTAATTCAACTTCCTGGTCAGCAGTAATTAAATCTACTTTTCCTATTTCTTGTAAATATTTGTCTAGTGAAGCTGTTTCGCGGTTAGTAACCTGTTTTGTAATCTTAAGTTGTCTCATCTATTCAATTTAAATTAATACCCTTATTTTTTGTCGTGTACTTATATATACGGCAATTGTTTACAAAATGTTACAAAATAATTTTTTTATTTATAAAATGTGACTTTTTTTAGATGTCTGTGTCATAACTATAAACGAACTGATAAAGAAGTGAAACATAAAGTAAACTTTCTTAAAGTCCCTAAAAAGAAACATTTTTTTATCAGAGTTGTTAAACTTTTAAATAACGAGAAATTAAATTGAAGTCAGCTGTCAAAACTGATCAACTCAGTGATGAGGAATTGGTTAGTGAAATAATAAAAACTAAAGATAGTACCCTATTTGCCATTTTATATGATAGGTATGCACCTAAGGTTTATAATAAGTGCTTAGGGTTTGCAAAATCTAAAGTACAGGCAGAAGATTTAACACATGACATATTCATTAAGCTATATGTAAAATTGAATTCATTTAAAGGAACATCAAAATTTTCTACCTGGTTGTATTCATTTACCTATAACTTCTGTGTAAATTTTGTTCAGCGAGATTCATATAAAAATAAAGAAGAGACTAATGAAGGTGCGATTAATAATAGGGCTGCTGTTGTTGACGAAATAACAGATAATGATATTTTTCAATTGAAAGCAGAAAAATTACAGGAGGCCTTATCAATAATTGATCCTAAAGATAAGATGATATTATTAATGAAATATCAAGATGATCTTTCAATTAAAGAGTTACAAACAGCATTAGATATTGGAGAGAGTGCCGTTAAGATGAGATTAAAAAGAGCAAAAGAAAAAGTAATTGAAACTTATAATAAATTATAATTATGGAGAACCCTTTTAAAAAGATATTACATCAGGAGGAGCTTCCAAAGAAGTTAAAAGGAAAAATAATGAGTGATATATCATTCATTAAATTGACCATTGATATAGCAGATTTATTAGTAGTTAAATATCCTGAAACTATAGAAAACTTTTTGAAGACAAAAGAAGATAATACAAACTAATCATATTAATCCAAAAATAAGAAGAAATGAAATTAGCATTACAATTAGACCAAGTTAATCTGTCTTTATTTGAAGATATGTGGCAGGAACTGTTGAAGTTTATGCCAAAATTAATTGCGGTGATAGCTGTACTGATTATTGGATGGCTATTAATTAAAATAGTTTCATTCTTAGTTAAAAAAGCATTAAAATTTTCTAAGATCGATATTTTGGCAGAGAAGCTGCAGGAAATAGATATATTTAAAAATGTTTCTATTAAGCCAACCATAATTGTTGTCAAGGTTGTTAAATGGATCCTTTTGCTATTGATGCTTATAATTATTTCTGATATTCTTGGATTGCAAATGTTGACGGACGGAATAGCAAGCTTTATTGGTTATTTACCAAGACTTTTTAGCGCCATTGCAATTTTGATGATTGGAATTTATATTGCTAATATTATTAAGAATGCAATTCAATCATTGTTTAAATCCTTAGATCTAGGAGGTTCAAATGTTATAGGAAGTATAGTGTTTTTTGCGATCGTGGTGATAGTAGCCATAACAGCCTTAAATCAGGCGGGAATTGATACTGAAATGATTACCAGTAACCTAACATTAATTTTAGGATCCTTATTACTTGCGTTTACAATTGCTTTCGGCTTAGGGTCTAAAGAAATAGTACAACGCTTACTATTTGGATTTTATTCACGAAAAAACTTAAATGTTGGAGAAAAGATAAAAATTGGTGGCATTGAGGGTACTATTGAAGCCATAGATAATATATACTTAACATTAATAACTGATGATGGAAAATTCATTTTCCCTATTAAAGAAGTTAATGATACGATTATACAGGTATTGGATAATAAATAAAAATAAAATACTCTTGCTGTTTTACCGGGAAGATTGTGAAAAAGAAAAACAGCTAAAACTTTGTATAGGTTGAGCACAAGGGTATTTAAATAAACAGAGGTTTTTGACAGCGCTTCTGAGTTGATAGATCAGTCGGTTTTTTTATAAATAAAGGGGTTTATTATAATGATTGGTTTTATCAAAAAAAGCTTCCCAGTAATGGGAGGCTTTTGTATTTTTGTACGAATACTAATAATTCATAAGTCCTACTTGGCTACAACTGTAAAACTAGCTTTTAAGGCTGAATGACATAAATCATGTAATTTTGTTCTTGTATTTTATAACTTACCATGTTTCAATAAATTAATTATTATATGAAATATAGATTATGGGAGAGAGTACAATAGTATCAATATTTAATAAATGGTAAATACTACTCACCTATATTATTTGTTAGCAACATCCTTTCTTATATATTTCGTAATTAGTTATATCTACAAGATAGTAAATGTCAATAATATTGAAAAATCCCTGTTGAGAGAAAAAGGGTTATTACTGATCAACCTGAGACATATTTTGGGAATTGTTTTATTTGGAATTATGTTTTTTCTACTACTACCTAATTATAGGGGGTTAATTACCACAATTGAAATACCAGGCCTAAATATTTTATTGTTTCTTTCTGCTGTAGTTATAATATCTGCCTTTATATCTTATTATTCGGCGAAAAAGATTCTTAAAAAGAAAATTGAAAAATCCCGTTATCATATTGATCAAGGATGGATTTATTTTACAATTCGAATCTTATTTTTACTTTCTTATGAATTCTTTTTTAGAGGTGTCTTATTCTTTACTCTATTGGAAGTAAATGATATTTTTATTGCAATTTTGGTCTGTACTTTTTTGTATGTTTTGATACACGCTTTTGATTCGAGAGCTGAAATTATTGGTGCTATTCCGTTTGGAATTATTTTATGTCTCTTTAGTTATTTTACCAATAGCATCTGGCCAGCATTTATTATCCATATTACATTATCAGGAGTATATGAAGTTTCAATATTCAATCAATTAACTAGAAAAAATCTAAAGTCATGAAAGTTTTTTTAACTGGCGCAACAGGATATATTGGTCATCAATTAGCTTTGAAATTGGCAAATGAAAATTATGAGGTTAATGCGCTTGTAAGAAATCTTAATTCAAAGAAAATTCCTATACATAAAAACATAAAAATTTTTAAAGGTGATATACGTAATTACAAAACCATACAAAAAGCAATTTTAAATTGTGATTATGTTTTTCATACAGCAGCATATACGGATTTAAAATATAATAAGATTGATAACTTTTATGAAACCAATGTTGTAGGAACTTCTAACATTTTAAAAGCGGCATTGGCAGAGAACATAAAGAAGGTAATTTATACTAGTACTTTATCAGTTTTTGGGCCAGCCTTGTATCGTGTGCCAATAACAGAAGATCAACCAAGGATAGCATCATATTCGAACGATTATGAACTGACAAAGCAAATGTCGGAAGAAGTAGTTTTAGAATTTGTTAAAGAAGGACTTTCTTGTACCATTCTAAATGTAACAAGGGTTTATGGGCCAGGTTTAAAAACCTATTCCAATGGTGTAAATACGATCATATCAAAAATAATGAAGGACAAGTTTCTCTATGTGCCCTCTAAACTCAATATTGAGGCCAATTATGTTTATATAGATGACGTTGTAAATGCTGAATTATTGGCATTGGAAAAGGGAATTTCAGGTGAAAAGTACATTATTGGAGGAGAAAATTCTGACTATGATGGATTATTTAATAGGATCATTGATATTTCAAATAGTAAAATATCAATATTTAGAATTAACTATGAATTGATAAGAAGTGGTATAGCTTTCATCTCGAACGTAAACTGGCTTTTTGGCATGAGTTCTTCACTTACTCCAAAAGTATTAGATTCGTTATTCACGAATAGAAGTGCTTCTTCACAAAAAGCAATTTCATCTATGGATTATAAAATAACGCCACTTAATAAGGGCTTAGCCCAGACCATTAAATTTTTATCGAATTAAATATTATGAAGAAGTATTTTTCACTAGTAACAGGAGCGAGTAAAGGATTAGGAAGGGCCATATCTTTAGAATTAGCCAAAAGAGGAATGAATCTTGTTTTGGTAGCGTTACCAAATTCAGGGTTGAAAGAACTTACAAATTTTATCAAAAAAAATTTCAATGTTGAAGTCTTTTATTTAGAGGTTGATTTGAGTATAGCCAAGAATTATTATGTAATTTCAGATTATATTAAGAATAACGATATTCGTTTAAAATATTTAGTGAATAATGCAGGGATACTTAGTAGAGGGTTATTTGACGATTTGGATGATCGATTTATTTTAGATCAGATCAAAGTTAATGTTTCTGCACCGACGATACTTACAAAGCTGTTATTAAAAAACTTAAAAGAAAATGAACCGGCGGGCATTTTGAATGTCGGTAGTTTAGCCGGTTTTTTCCCATTACCTAAAAAACAGGTTTATTGTGGATCAAAAGCTTATCTGATGTCATTTTCTAAAAGTTTAAGAAAAGAACTAAAAAAAGACAACGTTTCGGTCACATTAGTTTGCCCTGGTCCATTAAATACAACAACAAAATTATGCTATCAAAATAGGATCGTTAGTTTGATTTCTAGGGAATCAGTTTTGACTCCTGAATCAGTAGCAAAAACATCTATAGATGGTATGTTGGCAGGAAAGAAAATTATTATTCCTGGCTTTATAAATAAATGTTTTATTGTACTCGAAAAAATATTACCAGAATATATCCAGGATAAATTAACTAATGGTGAAATAAATAAATTAGAGGAAGCCCCCTTACAAGTAAAAATGTTATCTAAAAACTAATAGAAGAATAAAAAAACCTATCAAAATTAATTTTGATAGGTTTTTACATTTAAAGAGGTTAAAAAGAACTAATCTTCTTTCTTATCTTCTCTGGGTTTTCTGTCGTCTCTACGATTATCCCTTCCTCTATTATCTCTACCTCGGTTATCTCTACCTCGGTTATCTCTGCTATTATCTCTGGGTGGCCTTGCTACATATCCTTCTGGTTTTGGTAATAAAGCCTTACGAGACACTTTTTCTTTACGTGTTCTTGGATCTTGTCCAAAATATTTCACATCAAAAACGTCTCCCATATTTACGACATCACTTACATTTTCTGTACGCTCCCAAGCCAGTTCACTAACGTGCAATAACACTTCGTTTCCTGGAGCATCCATATATTCTACAACAGCACCAAAATCTAACAT
>CAZJCZ010000017.1:0-4900 GCA_964544575.1 uncultured Flavobacteriaceae bacterium
AGTCAACTATTTATAACATATCTTTGTTTTGGAAAAAGTGATCATAATCATTCAATGATAGATCCAAACGGGCCAGCGTGGAAAAACTAAACATAAATACTGATAGATTAACCATAAGAAACCTTGAAAGTAAAGATCTTACTGATTTTTATGCATACCGTTCTAACCCTGAGGTCACCAAATACCAGGGATTTGATACCATGGACAAGCAACAAGCAAGTGATTTTATTGAAAGCCAAACCGATAAATTATATGGAAAACCCGGAGAATGGGTACAATATGGAATTGAAGAAAATGAAACCAATACTCTTATCGGAGATTGTGCAATTAAACTGGAAGATGACCCTAGAATTGCTCAAATTGGTATTACGATAAATCCTGATTATCAAAAAAAAGGATTCGCAAAAGAAGTAATGATCGGTTTAATGACCTGGCTTTTTGAAGTTAAAAATATTCATAGACTCACTGAAATTGTTGATGAGGAAAATACGAGTTCAATAAATTTATTAAAAAGTTTACATTTTAGAAAAGAAGGTCATTTTATAAAGAACGTTTTTTTTAATAATAAATGGGGAAGTGAATTTCAATATGCCATGTTGAACAGTGAATGGAGAATTAAAAAATATACCATAGCATTTAGTTAAATGAAAGAGAGTACATTAACGCGAATAAATAAATACCTTAGTGAAGTAGGTTATTGCTCACGGAGAGCAGCTGATAAACTGATCAATGAAGGGAGAGTTACTATCAACGGGGTTGTACCTGAGATGGGTACTAAGATTACTTCGGCAGATGAAGTGAGAGTTGATGGTGAGTTAATCTCAGAATCCAAAAATAAACCGGTTTATCTTGCTTTTAATAAACCTGTAGGGATCGTATGTACCACAGACACGGGCGTAGAAAAAGATAATATTATTGATTATATCAATTATCCTAAACGAATCTTCCCAATTGGTCGTTTAGATAAACCCAGTGAAGGACTCATTTTTTTAACAAATGATGGTGATATCGTAAATAAGATCTTACGCGCCAGGAATAACCATGAAAAGGAATATTTAGTCACAGTTAATAAACCCATTACCAACAATTTTATTCAAAAAATGCGTAATGGCGTTCCTGTTTTAGATACCATTACACGCAAATGTAAGGTTGAACAGATAGGCAAGAACAAATTCAAGATCATACTAACGCAAGGTTTGAACAGGCAGATTAGAAGAATGTGCGAATTTTTAGACTATAAGGTGGTTAAATTGAAACGTACAAGGATCATGAACGTAGTGTTGGACACACCAGTAGGAAAATGGAGAAATTTAACTGACGGTGAAATAAAAGAAATTAATAGGTTGGTTTCATTATCAACTAAAACTCACAATAGCTCCAACTAAAAAGTCCTGCCTTTCGACAGGACTTCATCTTCTTTTCCTTTTTCTCTTATTTTTAAACTTAGTTTCCTTTGTTAAAATCAGCTAAAAACTTTTCTAAACCTATATCTGTTAATGGATGATTCATTAGGCCATCAATAGCTTTAAGTGGTCCTGTCATAACATCAGCTCCTAATTTAGCACAATCCATAATGTGCATGGTATGCCGTATTGAAGCCGCTAATATTTGAGTCTCAAATCCGTAATTATCATAGATCAAACGAATTTCTTGAATCAAGCCAAGTCCGTCTGTTGAAACATCATCTAGACGACCGATAAATGGAGAAACATAAGTTGCTCCTGCTTTGGCAGCTAGTAAGGCCTGACCGGCTGAAAAAACCAATGTACAATTGGTTTTGATCCCTTTATCCGCAAAATATTTTATCGCTTTAATGCCTTCGCGGATCATAGGTACTTTAACTACAATTTGAGGATGTAATTTAGCTAACGCCTCTCCTTCTCTTATCATACCTTCAAGATCTGTTGCAATTACCTCAGCACTTACATCACCATCTACAATGTTACAAATAGCTATATAATGATTAATTATGTTTTCAGTACCTGTAATTCCTTCTTTGGCCATTAAAGAAGGGTTTGTTGTAACCCCATCCAAAATACCCAAGGCTTGCGCTTCTCTAATCTGGTCTAAGTTTGCTGTATCTATAAAAAATTTCATTATTTATCTATTGTTTTGGTAAATATAATGCTTCTAAAAAGTGTACGTTTAGAGATAACGCGTAATTTATTAACATGTTATTCAAAACAGTATTATATCTTCAATAAATGCAACAAATGAACTGTTATATAGGGATATAACGTGAAAAATCGTAATTATAATTGTTAGCAACTAACAATTACAATTTGAAATGGTTCATCAGCATTTTTTCGTAGATCTTATCAGGTAAGATGCGTTTTAAAACAATAGAGAATTTTTCCATAAAACCACCTACTTTGTAATGGATCTTTGGATTAGAAGTATTGATAATTGCATAAATTGCTTTTGCCATTTCTATAGGATCCCCTCCGCTATCAACATGAGTATCCATTAAGTCGAGATTATTCTGATAGTTTTTTTGATAAGGCGAATCATCAAAAACAGGGGTATGATATCTGCCTGAAGCTATATTGGTGGCAAAATCTCCCGGAGCAATATTAGCGATTTCAATTCCGAAATTTTTAACTTCCATTCTAGTGGCTTCCGTAACTATTTCGAGTGCTCCTTTGGTAGCAGAATATATTCCCCGAAAGGGTAATCCCATATAACCAGCAATAGAAGTAACATTAAGGATCAGACCTGACCGTTGTTTACGCATTTGTGGTAACACCCCTTTCATTACATCAATAGCTCCAAAAAAATTAGTGTCAAATACTTTACGCATTTCATAAGTTGGTGTTTCTTCAATAGGTCCTGTAATACCCATCCCGGCATTATTTATAAGAACATCAATACGGCCTTCTTGTTTAATAACTGTGTCAATAGCTTTAGATATGCTTTCTTTTTCAATAACATCTAGCGCTACCAATTCAAATGGATGTCCTTTTATTTTTTCCGGGTTGCGGCTCGTACCATACACTTTAAAACCTTTTTGAGTTAAAAACGTACCTACCGATTTACCAATTCCTGAAGAACCTCCCGTAATTAAAACAACCTTAGACATATGCGTATATTAATTTAGGCAAAAATAGTGAATTGTGTAACAAAACCTTTACGGAAAGCACTAATGAATAAAATGAAGTGGAGGGGTTTTGAAATTGAGAGGTAATTAATGCCAATAAAAAAAGGCAAGCTACCTACATCACACCGCTCAACCTAATACCTTTGCTGCATTCCTGCCCTGGAGGATTCAAAGGGAGCTGGTTGTGTAGGACTTGCCCGGTGCAAAATTACAATCTATTTCTATTTTTCCTACAAATTTTTATGTTTTTTTAAATCTTAAAAACCACATAAAAAATAAGGAACTAAAACTTAATTAATTATCTTTGTTCAACTCAAAAAATATTTAACAATGGAAAATCAACAAATGCCAACAAAAAAAATAGCACTTAATTATGGTCTAATCCTAGGATTTGCTGGAATCCTTCAGAGTGTAGCTTTTTATGCGATGGGCAAAACTTATGACAATGATTGGTATAAATCAGTAATAAGTATCGTAATCATGGCGGTGATTATTTTTATGGGAATAAAAGAATACCGGAAAAGTAATGACGGCTTATTATCTTTAGGGCAAGGACTTAAAACAGGTGTAGGGATTGCATTAATTGGCGCTGTAATATCTGTAATTTATATGATCATTTTTGTCATGTTTATTGAACCTGGCTTTATAGATCAAATTATTGAATTACAAAAGCAAGAATTTTTAGATAATCCTAATATGACGGACGAAATGATAGAAAAAATGAATGAAAATACTAAAAAGTATTTTTGGCATTTCACTCTCGGAATGATACTTATTGGTAGTCTATTCTTAGGGTTTGTCATATCGTTGATCTCTTCATTGATTATGAAAAAAACAGATGAAGATGTAACTTCTATTTAATTAATTTATTTTAAATGAATATATCAGTAGTCATTCCACTACTTAACGAAGACGAATCTTTAACAGAATTACACGATTGGATTGCAAAGGTTATGCAATCCAATCGGTTTTTATATGAGATTATTTTTATTGACGATGGCAGTACAGACAATTCATGGCAGGTCATAGAAGAACTGGCTAAACAAAATACTTCTGTAAAAGGAATAAAATTTCAAAAAAATTACGGTAAATCACAAGCCCTAAACGCCGGATTTCGGGAAGCTAAAGGGGATGTTGTGATTACCATGGACGCTGATCTACAAGACAGCCCTGATGAAATTCCTGAATTGTACAATTTGGTCATGAAAGACAATTTTGACCTCATATCGGGATGGAAAAAGAAGCGTTTTGATTCAAAGATCAGAAAAAATTTACCATCAAAATTATTCAACGCAGTAGCACGTAAAACCTCAGGTTTACATTTGCATGATTTCAATTGTGGCTTAAAAGCTTACAAAAATGAGGTGATAAAAAATATTGATGTATACGGTGAGATGCATCGTTATATACCAGTGTTAGCTAAGAACCAAGGGTTTACAAAAATTGATGAGAAAGTAGTTGTACACCAGGCTCGTAAATATGGACAAACCAAATTTGGAATGAGTAGATTCGTCAACGGGTTTTTGGACCTTATAACCATTTGGTTCTTATCAAAATTCGGTAAACGCCCAATGCATTTATTTGGTTTATTAGGTAGCCTCATGTTTTTTATAGGTTTTTGTTTTGCGCTATACTTAGGTATAGATAAATTATTCATAAACCCATCCGGTAGATTACTGACAGACAGACCGCAATTTTATCTTTCTTTGGTAGCAATGATCATTGGTACTCAATTATTCTTAGCCGGATTTATTGGTGAGCTTTTTTTACGAAGTAAGCATGATGATGAGCGATATAAGATCA
>CAZJCZ010000017.1:5000-8840 GCA_964544575.1 uncultured Flavobacteriaceae bacterium
TTTCCAAAAAAAGAATTAAAAGTAGCTATTGCTTATGATTGCAGGCATAATAGTAAATCTTTAGCTAAATTGGTTGCTGATGTATTCACAGCAAATTCAATTCAGGTCTATTTATTCGAAGATTTACGACCAACACCCGAATTATCTTTTTCAGTACGTCATTTAGGTTGTGATGCAGGAATTGTATTGACTGCTTCACATAATCCACCTGAATATAATGGTTATAAAGTGTATTGGAATGATGGCGGTCAAATAGTACCTCCACATGATAATAAAATAATTGAAGAAGTAAATCTGGTTAATTTTGATAAGATCAAATTTACTGCAAATGACAATCTTGTAACTTATATAGGTAAAAGTGTTGACAAGGTGTTTATTGATGCTTGCGTAAAAAACGGAACATTTAATACGCCTAATAAAAGTAAGTTGAAAATTGTATTTACATCCTTACATGGTACTTCCATTGTATCAATGCCTGATGCATTTAAAAAAGCAGGTTTTAAAGATGTAAATATTGTTAAAGAACAACGCAAACCTGACGGTAATTTTCCAACTGTTGTTTCTCCGAATCCAGAAGAACCTGAAGCACTAAAATTAGCTATTGAATTGGCAGATAAAATTGATGCAGATATTGTGATTGGTACAGACCCTGACGGAGACAGATTAGGCATTGCAGTTCGTGATTTGAAAGGGAATATGAAACTACTCAATGGTAATCAAACCATGAGTGTTATGACCAATTATCTCATAAAGCAATGGCATGAAAGTCATAGATTGAATGGGAACCAATTTGTAGCTTCTACCATTGTTTCAACTAATTTAGTGAATGATATTGCTAAAAATTATAATGTTGAGACTAAAGTAGGTTTAACCGGTTTTAAATGGATCGCCAAAATGATCCGTGAAGCAGAAGGTATTCAGGAATTTATTGGTGGCGGAGAAGAAAGTTTTGGATATATGGTTGGTGATTTTATTAGGGATAAAGATGCTGTAACGGCTACTTTATTGGCCTGTGAAATTGCTATAGATGCAAAAAATAACAATTCAACGTTTTATAAAGAATTGTTGAAATTGTATACAAAATATGGTTTTTATAAAGAACATTTAATTTCAATAGTAAAAAAGGGAATTGATGGTGCTGAACAGATCAAGCAAATGATGATCGATCTGCGAAAAAATCCCGTTGAAGAAATTGGCGGATCTCCCGTAAATTTCATATATGATTATGAGTCATCTGTTTGCCATGATCTATTAACCGGAGAAAAAACCAAGATAGACTTGCCAAAATCGAATGTTTTGATCTATCAAACTGTTGATGGCACTAAAGTAGCCGCCAGGCCAAGTGGAACAGAGCCTAAAATTAAATTTTATTTTAGTATCAAACTTCCATTAGGAAAAATAGAAGATGCTGTTGTTGTTGAAAAACTACTCGATCAAAAAATTGAACGAATTATTGAAGAAATGGAGTTGAGTTAATGAGTTATTTCAAAAAAATATTACGCTTTGCGTTGCCTTACAAGGTCTATGGTTTTTTAAATATTTTTTTTAATATTTTATATGCTCTATTTAGTGCTTTATCCTTCATGGCGTTAATTCCAATGCTAGACGTTCTCTTTAAACCTGATGCTATTAAAATTTCAGAAAAGCCTGTATATCTTGGAATTTCTGAAATAAGCAAATGGGGTAAAGATTATCTAAACTATTACATTTCATCCGTCGCTGGTGATGATAACCAAAAGGCATTGTTAATTGTGATAACATTGGTGATAAGCTTGTTTTTTTTTAAAAATATCTTCAATTATTTAGCGATGTATTTTATCACTTTTTTACGAAATGGTGTGTTAAAAGATATTCGTAATGAATTGTATAACAAAACTATAAGCTTACCCCTAGCCTATTTTTCTGAAAAAAGGAAAGGAGATATTATGGCTAGAATAGGTACTGATGTGCTAGAAATACAATATTCTTTTTTATCCATATTAGAATTATTATTTAGAGAACCATTAACTATAATCTTTACCATAATATTTATGCTGACCATTAGCGTTAAGCTAACCTTTTTTGTATTTATTTTCATACCTGTTTCTGGTCTATTAATTTCTTTTATCGGGAAAAGTTTAAAAAAGAAGTCAGACCGGGTACAAAAAGAACAAGGCTATTTCCTTTCTTTGTTAGAAGAAACCTTAGGTGGTTTACGTATCATAAAGGGGTTCAATGCAGAAAGCAAGTTCAATGAAAAGTTTCAGGAATCTACTTCAAGATTTAATAAATATTCTAATAGTTTATTAAACCGAACCAACTTAGCGAAACCAACCAGTGAATTTTTAGGCATCATTGTTATTGCTATTTTATTATATTATGGAGGGTCAATGGTGCTAACAGAAGGCTCACTTGATGGTAGTTCCTTTATTGCTTATATGGGATTAGCTTACAATATTTTAACACCGGCAAAAGCTATTTCTAAGGCCAGTTATAATATAAAACAAGGAAATGCTGCTGCCGAAAGGGTATTAGAAATTATTGAAGCTGAAAATCCGTTGACCGATAAAGAAAATGCCATTGAAAAGAAAAGTTTTGATACCGACATAAACTTTCAGAATATCTCATTTAAATATGAAGATGAATACGTATTAAAGGACTTTTCACTTAAAATTCCTAAAGGAAAAACCGTAGCCTTGGTAGGGCAATCAGGCAGTGGAAAATCTACCTTGGCAAATTTAATTACACGATTTTATGATATCAATAGCGGAGCGGTTTTAATTGATGGCATTGATGTACGTGATTTAAGTAAAAAATCATTGATAAATCAACTAGGTATTGTAACACAAGACGCCATTCTTTTTAATGATACTGTAAAGAACAATGTATTATTAGGTACGGAAAACGCCAGTGATGAACAAGTGATCGAAGCCCTGAAAATTGCCAATGCTTTTGAATTTGTTGAAAATTTACCAAAAGGTATTGATACCAATATAGGTGACAGCGGTAATAAGCTGTCTGGTGGACAAAAACAACGGTTAAGTATTGCCAGAGCTGTGCTTAAAAATCCACCAATAATGATTTTAGACGAAGCGACCTCTGCCTTGGATACAGAATCAGAACAATTAGTACAAAAAGCATTAGAACATCTAATGGAAAACCGAACATCTTTAGTTATCGCACATCGCTTATCAACCATTCAAAAAGCTGATACCATAGTGGTGATACAAAAAGGAACTATTGTAGAACAAGGAAAACATGATGAATTATTAGCTAAAAAAGGTGAATACTTTAAATTAGTAAATATGCAGTCACTAACATAAAGAAAATATGAATAGTATTGAAAGTTTAGAATGGCGATATGCCTGCAAAAAATTTGATGAAACAAAAATTGTTTCTGAAAAAAAATTGACTATTTTAAAAAAAGCATTTAATTTAACAGCAACCTCCTTTGGCTTACAACCTATCAAAATGCTGATTCTTAAAAATAAAGAATTGCAACAACAATTAGTACCCCTCTGTTATGGGCAAGAACAAGTTGCCAATGCATCGCATGTACTGGTAATTTGTATCGATGACGACACCACTGTAAAAGATATTAATGATTATTTTGACAGAGAAAAAAGCGTTAGAGGTACATCAGAAAAAATAATAGCCTCTTTTAGAAAATTTTTAACAGAAAGTTACGCTCAAAAATCACTGGAAGAAAAACAGCAATCGGCAATCTATCAAACCTATATTGTATTAGGTAATTTAATGACCATATGTGCTTTAGAAAAAATAGACAATTGCCCGATGGAAGGATTTGTTCCTGAAAAAGTAGATGAAATTTTAGAACTGAAAAAAAGAAAGTTAAAGTCG
>CAZJCZ010000017.1:8940-23047 GCA_964544575.1 uncultured Flavobacteriaceae bacterium
TTTGGTAAAAAATTAGGCTTAGAAACAACCGTAGACCCTGTTGGTAATGTGATTGTCAAAAAACCAGCCACAAAGGGGATGGAAAACAAAAAAACCATTGTGATGCAATCGCATTTGGATATGGTTCATCAAAAAAATAACGACACTGATTTTGATTTTGACACTCAAGGTATCAACATGTATATTGATGGCGACTGGGTAAAAGCGAATGGCACAACACTTGGTGCTGACAATGGCCTTGGAGTAGCAACCATTATGAGCATATTAGAATCAGATGATATACCTCATCCTGCTATAGAGGCATTGTTTACGATAGATGAAGAAACAGGCATGACAGGAGCTATGGGCCTTGAAGCTGGATATTTAAGTGGAGAAATTTTATTGAATTTAGACACCGAAGATGACGATGAAATTGGCGTAGGTTGTGCCGGAGGTATCGATATAACAGCAACAAAATCTTATATACCGGAAAAAACTACCGATACTGCATCAGCCTATTGCATTATTGTAAAAGGGTTACAAGGGGGGCATTCCGGGATGGACATCCACAAGGATTTTGGAAATGCCAATAAAATGATGAATCGTGTTTTATTTGCTCTTAAAGATATTTCCTTAATAGGGAAAATAGATGGTGGCAGTCTGCGAAACGCTATACCCAGAGAAAGTCATGCATTGGTAGTCACTGAAAATATAAAAGAGCTGGAAGATAAATTCTATATCATAGCCAAACAAATAATTGATGAATATTCCACAATTGAGGATGATTTAGAAATAGATCTGGAAGAATGTTTACTGCCTGACAATGTAATACCTAAAGAAGATTCTGAAATCTTGTTAAAAGCCATTTACACTGCACATAATGGTGTATATAGGATGAGTCCTGATATTGAAAACTTAGTTGAAACCTCCAACAATGTAGCTCGTATCATAGCAGTTGACGGTGAAATGAAAATATTGTGCTTAACACGTAGCTCAATAGAATCAGGTAAAATGGATTTAGCCCATAGCATTACATCAGGTTTTAAATTGGCAGGTTTTAATGTTGAATTGGGAGGTTCATATCCTGGTTGGAAACCAAATCCTAAATCACCAATTCTTAAGGTACTTGAAAAAACCTATCAAGATCTTTTTAATAAAATACCTAATGTACAGGCCTGCCATGCAGGACTAGAATGTGGTATTTTAGGCACAAATTATCCTGAAATAGATATGATTTCGTTTGGACCAACGATTAAAGGAGCCCATTCACCTGACGAACGTGCCAATATCAAATCAACTCAAAAATTCTGGAAATACGTATTGCAAATATTAAAGAATATTCCTGAAAAAAAATAATTGATGGATCATAACAAATTGGATGGTAATCGCAGACAAAATATAAAAATTGGTCAACGGGTAGCAATTGTTAAAAAACTTGACCAACGATCTGGTAAATTAACTGAGGGTGTTGTGAAAAGGCTTCTCACCAATGCGGCTAATCATCCCCATGGAATTAAAGTACAGTTGCAATCAGGAGAGGTTGGACGAGTTAAAAATATACTCATCTAAGGTCTGAGAATTAACATTATTTGAATTGAAAATAACGCTCATTATAGTAATAATTTGTATAACTAAAATTTATAATAATAATAGAATTCTAAATTTTTGCTGAGATATAAAACTTATAATATGTCCACCCAAATAGGCTCCAATAAAAACGATTAAAAATAAAAATGGAATATGGATTAAACCATGTTTAAGTTTAAAACTAAGGGGAATTTATCCTCTTTTTGTTTGCCAATAAAATTAGAGTTTGTACTTTTGGCAAAACCAAATAGTACATGAAAAATACTAAATACGTTTTCGTCACCGGAGGCGTAAGCTCTTCACTCGGAAAAGGAATAATTGGCGCATCTTTAGGGAAATTATTACAAGAAAGAGGCTATTCAGTCACTATTCAAAAATTAGATCCCTATATAAATATCGATCCGGGCACATTGAATCCTTATGAGCATGGAGAATGTTATGTAACCAACGACGGAGCAGAAACCGATTTAGATTTAGGTCATTACGAACGGTTCTTAAACATTCCAACTTCACAGGCAAATAATGTAACTACGGGTAGAATTTATCAGGCTGTGATCGATAAAGAGCGCAGAGGTGATTTTTTAGGTAAAACCGTACAAGTTATTCCTCATATAACAGATGAAATTAAACATCGAATTCAAATTTTAGGAAATACAGGAGAATTTGACATAGTAATTACTGAGATTGGCGGTACTGTTGGTGATATAGAATCTTTACCCTATGTTGAGGCTGTACGTCAATTACAGTGGGAATTAGGAGAAGAAAATGCCATTGTAATACACTTAACTTTAATACCATATTTGGCTGCTGCGGGCGAATTGAAAACCAAGCCAACACAGCATTCGGTTAAAATGTTGATGCAAAGTGGTGTGAATCCGGATGTATTGGTCTGTAGAACAGAACATCATTTATCACAGGGCATTAAAAGAAAACTTGCCCTTTTTTGTAACGTAAAACAAGAGGACGTTATAGAATCAATAGATGCTGAAACAATTTATGACGTACCTAATTTAATATTTGATGAAGGTTTAGATGAGGTTGTATTAAAAAAATTAAAACTTTCTACGGATAGAAAACCTGACCTAAATGCCTGGAATAACTTTTTACAAAAACATAAAAACCCGAAGTATACCGTTGATATTGCTTTAATTGGTAAATATGTTGAGTTACAAGATGCCTATAAATCTATTTCTGAATCATTTATACATGCCGGTTCAACACATGAAATAAATGTGAATTTACATTGGATTCATTCTGAAAGCCTTACTAAAGCTAGCGCTAAAACTAAATTGAAAAACCTTCATGGTGTTCTAGTAGCACCTGGTTTTGGTGAACGAGGTGTTGAAGGTAAAATTAGTGCTATTCAATATGCAAGAGTAAATAATATTCCATTTTTAGGCATCTGCCTCGGCATGCAAATGGCAGTTATTGAATTTGCCCGAAATGTAGTTGGCTTAACTAATGCGAACTCAACTGAAATGGATGAGGAAACTCAATTCCCTGTAATTAGTTTAATGGAAGAACAAAAAAACATTACTAATAAAGGGGGTACCATGCGATTGGGTGCCTGGGATTGTAAGTTATCTGAAAAATCAAAAGTTTTTCAGGCTTATAAAACCGAGTTAATTAGTGAACGTCACAGACATCGTTATGAATTTAATAATGACTTTTTGAAACAGCTAGGTGATTCGGGATTAATTGCAACAGGAATTAATCCTGAAACAAAATTGGTTGAAATTATCGAATTAACAAGTCATCCTTGGTTTGTAGGTGTACAATACCATCCGGAATACAAAAGTACAGTTATGAATCCCCACCCATTATTTGTAGCTTTTGTGAAGGCTAGTTTAGATTATAAAAATAGTAAATAAGTAACTAGATCATTTTTATGATATCCTTAAAATCAGATCGTTCATGATGATCGGGATTATAATGTACGTACTCTATTTTACCATCCATATCAATTAAATAGGTCGCGGGCACCGGCAAAGTATTATTGTTTTCTGCGTTATATGCGTCAATTTTCTTTTGGGTAAACCCAAAGTAACTTGTTACATTCCGTTCATTTACGTCAAAAGCGACTTTATAATCATTCATTATTTTATTATTAATATCATGAATTATAGAGAAAGTTGCATTGAGGTCATTACTGGTTTCTTTAGTTCTTTCAACTTTTTCAGGAGTAACAACAATTACAAATAAGCCCTTTTGAGTTAAAGTTTCTAAATTTTCTTGCAATGAGGCTAAATGCTTTCTGCAATACGGACACCAGTTCCCTCTATAAAAAACTAACAAGACCTTTTGCTCTTTTAAAACTTCAGTAGAATTAATCGCCCGATCAAACTGATCAACTCCAATAATTGATGGAGCTTTTTCACCGATGTTCAGGTGATCATTATTGATCTGAGAAAATGAATTCATTGAAAATACAGTTACAAGAATTATAAATATAATATGTTTCATAAAATGTGATTTTGATATATGGTCGAAAATATAGAAATATCTTACAAAATTATAACAGAGTAAAGTGCATTATGATTAATAAATAATATATGTCACTCCAAACATGACGTTTGCCTTTGGCATTGGCACTAAATTAGTTTCTGTATATTCTGTATTAAAAATATTATTTGCAGCTGCAGATAATTCTAGTTTATCAAATGATGCTTTAATCTTCGCATCGAGAACATTGTAGGTCTCCCCATTTGTTCTTTCAACAAATCTAAAATCTATAGTTTGATCTAAAAAAGATAAAAATTTAGTTCTTACACTAGTTGAAAACTGATGTTTTAAACTATTTAAAGAATATCTGGTATACGGAACGCTTACATCTTTGATATTATCATCAATGAAACTATATCCTAGTTGCAAGTTCTGTCGATATTCACCTAATCTGAACTTATAATTTACTGAAGTTTCGAAGCCTTTAGTGATTACTTTACTAAAATTTCTGGTTTCCCATTTGTCTTCTTCATTTTCTTTCGTCCAATCAATCAAATCATTTGAATCCCTGTTAAAAAAAGCTACATTGACTTGAATTTTATTATCGACATATTTTATTCCAATTTCTTCAGCTAGTGCTGATTCTGGTTTTAAATTGGGATTTCCTTTAGTGGTAGGGCCTATATAATACAAATCTGTGAATGTAGGTATACGATATGTATATCCTATATTTCCATAAATTATAACCTTATCGGATGCAACAACTCCTATCTCCAATCCTGGAAATATTTTTGTTTCAAAATCGGAAAAATAACTCAATGCAACACCCGGGGTAACATCTAATTTATTACCTATTTCAAAACGGTGTTCTAAAAAAGTTGTCATCATAAACCTATTATGATCTCCTAAATTATTACTAACTAAAAACACCTTGCTAAAATCAACGCCAAAACCCGTTTTACCCAGGTTAGAACTTAATACCATATTTGCCTCAGCAGACAGCTTATTTGAAATATGAAGATTTCTAAAAAACGCCGGATCCTGTCTCAAAAACAAATACATATCTTGATTTCTTCTCCAATAAATTCTTGGTTCTATAACTAAGTTTTTTAACGAGTAATTAGATGACAATGCAATTAAACTTGTTTGTGTCTCTTCGTACTGATCGATATAATCAGGGCTTGCATAAAAACCATTGGCTCCAAACTTTCGTTCATTAAAATTTGCCAGCAATTGGTAATTACTAAGGTTTGTTTTAAAAAATAATGAAGTATTATCAAAATCAGTATTAAACCGATAACCATCAGACTTTTGCTTTTGTAAATGAAGTTGTACATCTCCATTTTTAAATGGCTCTCTTAAGCCTATACTTCCTTTTAAATTCTCATAAGACCCATAAGATATCCCAGCCTTTAGTTGCTTGGAGACGTTTCTTTTAGTGATAATGTTAACGGCTCCAGCAAAGGCATTTTGCCCAAAAACTCTGGAGGCAGGTCCTTTCAGAATTTCAATTCTTTCAATATTTTCTATTGCCAACATAGCATTCATCGTATGATGGCCTGTTTGAGCATCATCCATTTTGATTCCATCTATAAGAAGCAGCGTTTGGTCGAAATTGCCCCCGCGAATATATAAATCAGATTGTGTACCATCTGTACCTCGGCGCCTGACATCAATTCCAGCTACTTGTTGTAATAGATCGGCAACATTAGAAGCCGTTGCCCTATTGATTTCTTCTTGTGTAATTATACTAATTGTTCTGGAAGATTTAAATGAAGGTAATGAAATTCTGTTTGTAGAGACCATGATCTCTTTTAGATTGATAGTATCAGTTTGTCCAATAATTATAGCATTACTAAAAACTAAAAATACAAGAAGAATGTGCTTATTTACTGACATTATTTCCAAGAATTCGTAAGCTGGCAAAGCTATAAAAAACAAACCTATAGTATTGTATATTTCTTAATTTAAATCATTTCTCTTTTCAAAAAGAAGTTGGGTATGGACTACCCATATACAAAGAAAGACTCCTGTATATGCTAAAAATAATAACCACATAATCGGAATTGGTATCCATTTGGTGATTATAGCAGGAAATATCAGTACCATTTCAGTTATAGTAAACATAAAACCATATATAACCCAAATTAACAAACTAATATTTCGCTTTAACAACACCCAGATAAACGGCACATATAAGCCTAAAAATAATAAATGTAACCAGCCAATTAATAGTAGTCTGCTTTCAACTACTCTGTTCGCTATATTAGGAATACTTCCAATTATATTAACTAACGCAATGAAAAGAATAATGATATAAATAAACTTATAAACCCCTGGTCCTTTCTGGAAAAACCTCTTAAAGCTCAAAAGCACTCCTAACAATAATATTGAACCAAGGCCCCCAATTACATTAATTGACCAATGATCATAACTGTAATCTAAAGAATGAGCAAAAAGTAATACTAAACTAATAGTTATGATCACTAATTGTTTATTACTCAGGATTACAGCAGTTTTCTGTAATAATACCGCTAGCATCCAGACAAAGAAAATACCAAAATATTGAAAGTGTAAATAAAAGAATATTGACTGCTCATACAAAGCAGAAGCTTGCATTTCTAATATCATTAAAGGGCCCAATACATAGGGACCGACAGATGATAAAAAATGAAATACAATTCCAATTTTAATAAATGTATTTAAAGTTTTATTATCATTAAGCTGTCTCCATAATCTAATCAATAAAATATAGCTTATCCACAAATGCAACGTAGAAAACAATATTGACAAGAAAGAGTATCCTTGAAGAATAAACGTCACTAACATAAATGCGATACAAACTTGCAATGCAACATAATATCTATAGGATATTTTATCAATTCCTTTCGTAAAGTTTGTCCATACTAAAATTAACAACGCATTAAAGATAAAACCCAGTAATAAAACATGTGAATGTGAATGCATTACATTCTTGAAAGGAAATCCTGAAATTGCACCGGTATAAGCATAACGCAAAACAAGCCCAATAAAAGCACCTAACATGCCGAATATTAACGGATACCGCCAAAGTTTTTTAGGAAACATATTCTAAAATAAAGAAAAACGCCGAACAATGTTCGGCGTTTTAAGATTATTTATGCTTGACCTGTAGGGCCAAAATTCATAGGAATCGGTGGTTGCTCATAATCTTTTATTTCACCATGAGCCTCTTCAAATCTACCCACATTGTCAGCTAAGGCTTTCATAAAACGCTTAGCGTGTTGTGGTGTTAGAATAATTCTAGACTTGATCCTAGCCTTAGGTGTACCTGGCATAACATTTACAAAATCAACAACAAATTCAGAAACTGAATGATTAATTATCGCTAAATTGGAATAGGTCCCGTCAGCAATTTTTTCATCTAGCTCAATATTCAATTGATTTGGTTTTTTCTTATCTTCTGACATAATTATATATTTTCCGCCATTTCTTCTGCCGATCCTACAATCATATTATCATAAATTCGCATACCTGTACCTGCCGGTATTCTCTTACCAACAATAACATTTTCTTTCAGACCTTCTAAGGTATCAACTTTACCACTTACAGCAGCTTCATTTAATACTTTGGTCGTTTCCTGGAAGGATGCAGCCGAAATAAATGATTTTGTCTGAAGCGATGCTCTTGTGATTCCCTGTAAGATAGGTTCTGCTGTAGCAGGAATAGCATCTCTGCCTTCCACTAAATTTTTATCGGCTCTGCGTAAAATTGAGTTTTCGTCTCTCAATACACGAGATGTTACAATTTGCCCAGCCTTTAAATTCTCAGAATCACCCGAATCTTCAATAACCTTCATTGCGAAAATAGCATCATTTACTTGAAGGAATTCATTAGTATGAATTAACTGACTTTCTAAGAAAGTTGTATCGCCTGAATCTATTATCTTCACTTTACGCATCATTTGACGTACAACCACTTCGAAATGTTTATCATTAATTTTCACACCTTGAAGTCTATAAACCTCTTGTATTTCGTTAACTAAATACTCTTGAACAGCCGATGGGCCTTTGATATTTAAAATATCAGAAGGTGTCACAGCTCCGTCAGATAAAGGCATTCCAGCTTTTATATAATCATTTTCCTGAACTAATATTTGATTAGAAAGTTTTACTAAATACTTTCTAACTTCGCCCATTTTAGATTCTACGATTATTTCACGATTACCACGTTTAATTTTTCCGAATGAAACAACACCGTCAATTGCAGAAACAACTGCCGGGTTAGAAGGGTCACGTGCTTCAAACAACTCAGTTACTCTAGGTAAACCTCCAGTAATATCTCCAGCTTTACCAGATTTTCTCGGTATTTTTACTAAAATCTTACCTGCTTCTATTTTTTCTCCATCTTCAACTATTAAGTGAGCTCCAACAGGCAAACTATATGAACGCTGTATTTCTCCTTTAGCACCTTCAATAAGTAAAGTAGGTACAACTTTTTTATTTTTAGATTCAGAAATTACTTTCTCCTGGAAACCTGTTTGTTCATCAATTTCAACTTGATAGTTTATCCCTTGATCTACATTTTCAAATAGGATCTTACCTTTAAACTCTGAAACAATAACACCATTATAAGGATCCCATTGACAAATAACATCACCTGTCTTAATAGCAGCTTTATTTTTAATTAAAAGATGAGAACCATAAGGTAAATTATTTGTACTCAATGTTATTCCAGTTTTCTTATTAATAATTTTAATTTCAGAAGTTCTCGAAATAATAATGTTTACTTTATTACCATCTTTGTCTAATCCTTCAACCGTATTTAAGTCCTCAATTTCAATAACTCCATCATACTTGGCTTGAAGCTTACTCTCTTCCGAAATATTACCCGCAATACCACCAACGTGGAACGTACGCAATGTTAACTGTGTACCAGGTTCACCAATTGACTGTGCTGCAATTACACCTACAGCTTCACCTATTTGAACCATCTTTTTCGTTGATAAACTATGTCCGTAACAATTAGAGCAAATTCCTCTTTTAGATTCGCAAGTCAAAGCAGAGCGAACGTCTACACTTTCAATCGGAGAATTCTCAATTTGAGTAACGATATCTTCATCAATTACTTCACCAGCTTTTACAATAATCTCATCTGTTGATGGGTCATGAAGGTCATTTAAAGATACTCTTCCTAAGATTCTTTCTCCTAATGATTCAACTATTTCTTCATTTTTTCTTAACGGATGTACTTCCAATCCTCTTAAGGTACCGCAATCTACTTCATTAACGATAACATCTTGAGATACATCAACTAAACGACGAGTTAAGTAACCAGCATCAGCAGTTTTTAACGCTGTATCTGCCAGACCTTTACGAGCACCGTGTGTAGAAATAAAGTATTCTAGAATTGATAATCCTTCTTTAAAATTAGAAAGAATTGGGTTTTCAATAATTTCACCACCACCGGCAGTAGATTTTTTTGGTTTTGCCATCAAACCACGCATACCAGTTAACTGACGAATTTGTTCTTTAGAGCCCCTTGCACCAGAATCAAGCATCATATAAACAGAATTAAATCCTTGTTGGTCTTCTCTTAAACGCTTCATGGATAGTTCTGTCAATCTATTGTTTGTAGATCCCCAAATATCAATAATCTGGTTATAACGCTCTTTGTTAGTTAACATACCCATGTTATAACTAGCTGTAATAGTATCAACTTGATCATTGGCTGCATCGATCATTGAAGATTTTTCTTCAGGAATAATTATATCTCCTAAACTAAAAGATAAGCCACCTCTAAAAGCAAACGAATATCCCATACCTTTAATGGCATCCAAGAACTCTGCTGTAGTCGGTACATTCGTAACTTTTAGTACATGACCAATAATATCACGTAATGATTTTTTAGTCAAAACTTCATTAACGTATCCTGCTTCTTCAGGTACAACCTCATTAATTAATACTCTACCGACAGTAGTTTCAATTATTTGAGATACGAGTTCTCCTTCTTTATTAAAGTCCTTAGTTCTAACCTTAATAACCGCATTTAAATCAACTCTTTTCTCATTAAATGCAATAGTTACCTCTTCCGGAGAATAAAATGTTGTGCCTTCTCCTTTGACTTTATATTCTTTAGTTGACTTACGTTCCTTAGTCATATAATACAACCCTAGAACCATATCCTGAGAAGGTACAGTAATAGGAGATCCATTTGCCGGATTTAAAATACTATGAGAAGCCAGCATTAATAATTGCGACTCTAATATAGCTTCTGGTCCTAATGGTAAATGTACTGCCATTTGATCACCATCGAAATCCGCATTAAATGCGGTACATACTAATGGATGTAATTGTATTGCCTTACCTTCTATTAGTTTAGGTTGAAAAGCTTGAATACCCAAACGGTGTAATGTTGGAGCACGATTTAATAATACAGGATGGCCTTTTAGAACATTTTCTAAAATATCCCATACTACCGGCTCTCTTTTATCAATAATTTTCTTCGCAGATTTTACTGTTTTTACAATACCTCTTTCTATTAATTTTCTAATTACAAAAGGTTTGTATAATTCAGCTGCCATATCCTTAGGCAAACCACATTCAGATAATTTTAACTCAGGTCCTACAACAATTACAGAACGTGCAGAATAATCAACACGTTTACCTAATAGGTTTTGACGGAAACGACCTTGTTTACCTTTTAACGAATCAGACAATGATTTTAATGGTCTGTTAGACTCCGTTTTAACCGCTGAAGATTTACGGGTGTTATCAAATAAAGAATCTACTGATTCTTGCAACATACGTTTCTCATTTCGCAAAATAACTTCTGGAGCTTTAATTTCCATCAATCTCTTTAAACGATTGTTACGAATAATAACTCTTCGATACAAATCATTCAAATCAGAAGTCGCAAATCTACCTCCATCAAGAGGAACAAGAGGACGTAATTCCGGTGGAATGATCGGAACTACTTTCATGATCATCCACTCAGGTTTATTTTCTCTATTTAGATTTGCATCTCTAAATGCCTCAACAACATTTAAGCGCTTTAGCGCTTCCATTTTACGCTGCTTAGAGGTTTCAGTATTAGCCTTGTGCCTTAATTCATATGATAGTTCATCTAAATCTATTCTCGATAATAACTCAATCAAACATTCTGCTCCCATTTTAGCTATGAACTTATTAGGGTCAGTATCATCTAAATATTGATTTTCTTGTGGAATAGATTCTAAAATATCTAAATATTCTTCCTCGGTTAAGAAATCCATTTTTTGTAATGGCTCGCCTTCGATATTTTTAGCATCTCCTGGTTGAATTACTACATAACGTTCGTAGTAAATAATCATATCTAATTTCTTCGATGGTAATCCTAATAAATATCCCATCTTATTAGGTAATGATCTAAAATACCATATATGTGCAATAGGTACAACCAAATTAATATGACCTACTCTATCTCGACGCACTTTTTTCTCAGTAACCTCAACTCCACATCGGTCACATATAATACCTTTATAACGTATTCTTTTATACTTACCACAGGCACATTCAAAGTCTTTGATAGGGCCAAAAATACGTTCACAAAATAAACCATCTCTTTCTGGTTTATGAGTACGGTAATTAATTGTTTCAGGTTTTAAAACTTCACCTCTAGATTTTTCCAGAATTGATTCTGGAGAAGCTAGGCCAATTGAAATTTTATTGAATTTTTTTACAGTGTATTTATCTCTTTGTTTTGCCATGATATCTTAATGCAATCAATTTAAATGTAAAAATGTATTGTAAAAGATGTGAAGGAGAACCTTCACATCTTATTTATTATTCTTCTAATCTAACGTCTAAGCCAAGTCCTTTTAACTCATGCATTAAAACATTAAACGATTCTGGTAATCCTGGTTCTGGCATTGGTTCGCCTTTTACGATAGATTCATAAGTTTTTGCTCTACCCAATACATCATCAGATTTAACTGTTAAGATTTCTCTTAATGTACTTGATGCACCATATGCTTCAAGTGCCCAAACTTCCATTTCACCAAAACGTTGTCCACCAAATTGTGCTTTACCACCCAAAGGTTGTTGTGTAATTAATGAGTAAGGACCAATTGAACGTGCATGCATTTTGTCTTCAATCATATGACCTAATTTGATCATATAAATAACCCCTACCGTTGCAGGTTGATCAAAACGCTCACCAGTTCCTCCGTCATATAAATAGGTATGACCAAATTCTGGCACATTAGCTTTCTTCGTCAATTCAGTAATTTGATCTATAGATGCACCATCAAAAATTGGTGTTGCATATTTTTGACCTAAATTTTGACCAGCCCAGCCCAATACAGTTTCATAAATCTGCCCAATATTCATTCGCGATGGTACACCTAAAGGATTTAAAACAATATCAACAGGAGTTCCGTCTTCTAAGAAAGGCATATCTTCTGCCCTAACAATTCTTGCAACAATTCCTTTATTACCATGACGACCCGCCATTTTATCACCAACTTTTAGTTTACGCTTTTTAGCAATATAAACTTTAGCAAGTTTTACTATACCTGCTGGTAGCTCATCACCTACCGTAATTGTAAACTTTTCTCTTCGCAACGAACCTTGTAAATCATTAACTCTAATTTTATAGTTATGAATTAACTGATTAACCAATTTGTTAATCTTCTTATCAGTGGTCCAGATTCCTTTTGTTAAATATTCAAAATCATTTATAGTATTTAACATTTTCAAGGTGAATTTTTTACCTTTTGGGAATACTTCTTCACCTAAATCATTCAGTACGCCTTGAGAAGTTTTACCATTAATTAAAGTAAATAGTTTTTCAACTAATTTATCTCTTAAATTACTAAACTTTAATGAAAATTCAGCTTCAAGTTTAGCAATATCTTCTTTGTCTTGGCTCCTTTTTGCCTTATCTTTTATTGTTCTTTGGAATAATTTTTTATCAATTACAACACCATTTAAAGAAGGTGAAGCTTTTAATGATGCATCTTTAACATCTCCAGCATTATCCCCAAAAATAGCACGTAATAACTTTTCTTCTGGTGTTGGATCTGATTCTCCTTTCGGGGTAATTTTACCGATTAAAATATCTCCAGGCTTAATTTCTGCACCTATCCTGATCATTCCATTTTCATCGAGATCTTTAGTTGCCTCTTCACTAACATTTGGAATATCATTTGTTAATTCTTCAGCTCCTAATTTAGTATCTCTCACATCCAGTGAATACTCATCAATATGTATTGAAGTAAAGATATCTTCTCTAACAACTTTTTCAGAAATTACAATTGCATCTTCAAAGTTATATCCTTTCCAAGGCATAAAAGCAACTTTCAAATTTATACCAAGAGCCAATTCACCTTTTTCAGTTGCATAACCTTCGCAGAGCACTTGCCCTTTTATAACTTTATCACCTTTTTGAACTATTGGGTGTAAGTTTATTGAAGTTCCCTGATTGGTCTTTCTAAACTTAATCAATTTGTAAGTTCTATGATCTTCATCAAAACTTACTAATTTTTCATCCTCAGTTCTTTTATAAGTAATTGTTATTTTATCAGAATCAACATAATCTACAACACCGTCACCTTCTGCGTTGATCAAGATTCTTGAATCTGTCGCAACTCTTCGCTCTAAACCAGTACCAACAATTGGAGACTGTGGTCTCATCAATGGCACTGCTTGACGCATCATATTTGATCCCATTAAAGCACGGTTTGCATCATCATGCTCTAAGAACGGAATTAATGAAGCCGAAATAGAAGAAATTTGATTGGGAGAAACATCCATATAATTAACTTCCTGAGGAGTCACCAATGGAAAGTCACCTTCCATCCTAGCTACAACTTTTTCTAATATAATATTACCTTTACCATCTAAATCTAAATTAGATTGAGCAATTTTCTTTTCTTCTTCTTCCTCAGCACTTAAATAAATAGGCTCTTTAAGTATATCAACATTACCATCAATAACTTCACGATATGGAGTTTCTATAAATCCAAGGTTATTTACTTTAGCATAAACCGCTAATGAAGAAATCAGACCAATATTTGGCCCTTCAGGAGTTTCAATAGGACATAAACGTCCATAATGTGTATAGTGAACATCACGAACCT
>CAZJCZ010000018.1:0-1674 GCA_964544575.1 uncultured Flavobacteriaceae bacterium
ATTTCATAAATATATAAATTAAATCATAAAAAAACCGCTGTAGTGATAACAGCGGTCTTAAAATATATTTAATTAAATATTACATCATCCCTGGCATTCCACCACCACCCATTGGAGGCATTCCTCCGGCAGGAGCTTCTTCTTTAATATCCACTAATGCACATTCAGTGGTTAAGATCATACCAGCTACTGAAGCAGCATTTTCTAAAGCAATACGCGTAACTTTAGTAGGATCAATAATACCTGCTTTCAATAAGCTCACATACTCATCTGTTTTAGCATTAAAACCAAAATCTTTTTTACCTTCAAGTACTTTAGCTACAACAACGGAGCCTTCACTACCTGCATTTTCGGCAATAATTCGTAATGGCTCTTCAATAGCTCTTGCTATAATCTGTATGCCAGTTACTTCGTCCAGATTTTCAGTCGTAATTTTTTCTAAAACATTCTTGGTCCGTATTAGAGCAACACCACCACCAGCTACAATTCCTTCTTCCACGGCGGCACGTGTAGAATGTAACGCGTCATCAACTCTATCTTTTTTTTCTTTCATTTCAATTTCTGACGCCGCTCCCACATATAAAACAGCAACACCACCGGCTAATTTAGCCAAACGTTCTTGCAGTTTTTCTTTATCATAATCAGAAGTTGTTGTTTCTATTTGAGATTTTATTTGATTTACTCTACCCGAGATATCTTTTTTATTACCAGCACCATTAACCACTGTAGTATTATCTTTATCAATAGTTACTCTCTCAGCAGTACCTAACATTTCGATAGTCGTATTTTCTAAAGTAAACCCTCTTTCTTCGGCAATTACTGTACCACCAGTTAAGATGGCAAGATCCTCTAACATCGCTTTTCGTCTATCACCAAATCCTGGAGCCTTAACTGCAGCAATTTTCAATGCACCTCGTAATTTGTTTACCACTAATGTTGCTAATGCCTCACCTTCAACATCTTCGGCAATAATTAACAATGGTTTGCCTGTTTGTGCAACTGGTTCCAATACAGTTAAAAGATCTTTCATTGAAGATATTTTCTTATCGTATAATAAGATGTAAGGATTTTCAAGATCGGTAAGCATTTTTTCTGAATCAGTAACAAAATATGGAGATAAATAACCTCTGTCAAATTGCATACCTTCCACTATATCTACATAGGTATCAGTACCTTTCGCTTCTTCTACAGTAATAACACCTTCTTTGCCAACTTTTTCGAAGGCTTCAGCAATTAAATCACCTACGCTTTCATCATTATTTGACGAAATGGAAGCTACTTGTTTTATTTTGTCCATTTTGTTACCAACCACTTGCGATTGTTTATGCAAATCTTCTACGATAGCCCTTACTGCTTTGTCAATCCCTTTTTTTAGATCTAACGGATTTGCTCCAGCCGCAACATTTCGCAATCCTTCTTTAACTATAGATTGAGCTAATACTGTAGCCGTTGTAGTACCGTCACCAGCTTGGTCATTAGTTTTAGAAGCAACTTCTTTAACCATTTGAGCTCCCATATTTTCTAAGGTATCTTCTATTTCAATTTCCTTAGCAACTGTAACACCGTCTTTTGTAATTACAGGACCACCAAATGGTTTCCCAATAACAACATTTCGTCCTTTTGGACCTAGTGTTACTTTAACTGCGTTTGCTAAAGCATCGACGCCGCGTTTTA
>CAZJCZ010000018.1:1774-7225 GCA_964544575.1 uncultured Flavobacteriaceae bacterium
GTTGGCATTAATTTTAATATTTATAAGTTAAATTAGTTTGTTGAATCTTGAAATGTTGCTGTCTGATCATCAGTACTAGCGGGAACTTGATCTAAAACTTCCCTATCATTAATTGTATTTTCTAGTTCTGATTTAGTATCAATAGAATCATTTCTAGTAATAGAAAAATTCGATAATAGTATTAAGGCAAAAAGAGCAATGGCTAATGTCCATGTACTTCTGTCTAAAAAGTTCGTTGTGTTTTGTACACCACCTCCTAAACTTTGAGATCCTTGACCTCCAAACGAAGAAGCTAATCCTCCCCCTTTAGGGTTTTGAACCATTATTATTAATATAAGCAACAATGCTACAATAACAATTAAGATTAAAAATAATGTATACGACATGATTTATGAATTATTTTTTTTTAAAAATTTTATCGCTTTAATTCGGTCTGCAAAGAAACTACTTTTTTCCGGATATTTCAAACTTAATATTTTAAAAGCTTGCATGGCTTTATCATACTGTTTTTGCTCTAAATATACACGAGCTAAAGTTTCGGTCATTAAGTTTTTATTTTCAGTAGTACTTTCAATAGCAATGTCCTTATTATCACTAGAAATAGGCGGGTTTATTTTTGGCTTACTTTTGATAAAATCTTCTATTAAATCAAATTTTCCTTCCCTTTCTTTTTGTTTTTTAGTTGGGATTATTTCTTCTCGTTCTATTGGTTTTAGGGATGAAAGTTGCAACCATTGGTGGAAAGAATGCATTTCAGATAAATCAAAAACTAATGGTTTACCAATATCTAATTTTTTAGCAGCGATTTGAATTTTCTCAACATCGGTTTTATTTGGATCAAATATTGTTTTTCCTTTTGATTCTTCAATTAATTCCACATCAATAACTTCGCTATTGTCAATAAACTCTTTTTCTTCTTTCAGGCTCACAGAAGCATCAATTGTATCTGCCGTTATAAAATCAAATAAAATTGTCCTGTTGGTTGTATAAGCTGCTGTTGTTTTTAGGGCATTATTATATTTAAAACTATTTTGATTTTTTAAACCCTTCAAATGAATAATTCTAGCAGCTTGAAAGTAAGGATAGTTTTCTAAAATTTCTTCAATATCATGAGTTTGCTCTTTTGATATTGCATTAGGATTTTGTAATAAAGATGTAAATTCAGTTATATTCATACTACCATTTTGCCACTGAAGCGTTAAAAATATCTTGAGTTATACGTTCAAAAATTTCATTGAGTGCATCTTCTAATGCTGTACCTGTTAATTGTTGATTCGCATCAAAATCTGAATAAAATGAAAATGTCCTTTCAAAATCATCTTCTTCAATTAACTTGTTATAAAACCGGACCCGTACAGAGAGGTTAAGTCTGTTTTGGGCGGCTGTTTGATCGGCAGTAGCACTTATAGGAATAATCTTATAATCAATAATTTCTCCTTCCAAATGTAAATCGCCACCGGTTGACGTCAAATTTAAATTGGTTTGTCGTAAGAATAAATCTTGTAAAGCATCCGTAAATATTTTACTAACAGTAGGTTCAACTAGGGTAGCATTATTTGGAAAATAATCTATTTGAATAGTTTTAGCATCGCCTGTACTACCACCTGTAAATGAATATATGCCACAACTTTCGGTTGTGATAATTATAAATAACAGCGCAATTAAAACTTTGTTTTTCATTGATTATTTTAATAATTCGTATCTCAGACAAATAAACAATTAAACCTTGTAAATTACAAGTCGAATTGTTTTATTTTTCGATACAAAGTTCGTTCAGAGATTCCTAATTCTTTTGCTGCTAATTTTCGTTTATTATTGTTTCTTTCTAATGATTTTTTAATCATTTCAAATTCTTTTTCTTGTAATGATATCGTTTCTTCAACTGCTTCGGCATCCTGAAAATCTTCCTCAAAATTTGTTGGTTTTTGTTGATAAACTTTTGATTTTTGTGGCGAAATAATTTCTACTAAATTTTCTTCTTCAGTTTGTTCATCTCCATAGATTTTCTCAATCAAACGTTCGGTATTTTTTTTGGTTTGGATATCATTGTTGTCCTCTAATAATTCAAGAGTTAATTTTTTTAGATCTGTGATATCACTACGCATATCAAAAAGTACTTTGTATAGAATTTCACGCTCATTTGCAAAATCACCACCTCTTGATCCATCATTAATAAGAGCAGGAAGATTTGTACTATATTCTGGCAAATAACTTTTAAGCATTTCCCTTGAAACACTCCTATTCTGTTCAATAACTGAAATTTGTTCAGTTATATTTCTTAACTGACGAATATTCCCTTTCCATGGATAATTTATCAAAATATTCAATGCGTTAGGTTCTAACCTAATGGTTGGCATATTATATTTTTGTGCGAAATCAGAGGCAAATTTTCTAAATAATAAATGGATGTCCTCTTGGCGATCTCTTAATGCCGGAAGGTGAATATCAACAGTGCTTAATCGATAATAAAGATCTTCACGAAATTTTCCTTTATTAATGGCCTCCATCATATTGAGATTCGTAGCCGCCACAATTCTAACATTTGTTTTTTGAACCTTTGAAGAACCCACTTTAATAAATTCTCCATTTTCTAGAACACGTAACAACCTTACTTGGGTAGTAAGTGGTAATTCACCAACTTCATCTAAAAAAATGGTCCCACCATCAGCAACCTCAAAATAACCGTTTCTGGTTTGTGTAGCACCTGTGAACGACCCTTTTTCATGACCAAATAATTCACTGTCAATCGTTCCTTCAGGTATTGCACCACAATTTACCGCTATATATTTTGCATGTTTTCTGTGTGATAATTGATGTATTATTTTTGGAATACTCTCTTTACCAACACCACTTTCACCAGTTACCAATACAGAAATATCTGTAGGAGAAACTCTTATCGCTTTTTCTATTGCTCTATTAAGGTGCATATCGTTTCCGATGATACCAAAACGTTGTTTTATGGGTTGTAAATTCTCCATTTCTTAATTATTATTAGAAAGCTCTATTGCTTTACCTATTAAAGTTGCCGAAGTGCAATCTTCAACCTTCACCATCACAAAATCACCCATTTTATAATTTTCTTTAGGAAAAACTATCACTGTATTTTGTGTGTTTCTCCCTTTCCAATGAGCTTCAGATTTTTTTGACGTTCCTTCAATTAAAACTTCTTCAATCTTACCAAGATGTTGTTTGGTTCTATAATGCGAATGTTCTTGTTGCAAAGCTATAATTTCAGCCAACCGTCTTTTTTTAATTAGTAGAGGTATATCATCTTCCAATTTTTTGGCAGCTAGTGTTCCCGGTCTTTCTGAATAAGCAAACATAAACCCGAAATCATATTTAACGTGCTCCATTAAAGATAAAGTCTCCTGATGATCTTCTTCTGTTTCTCCACAAAAGCCGGCGATCATATCTTGAGATAATCCGCAATCTGGAATTATTTTATTGATATTTTCAACAAGCTCTATATATTGTTCACGGGTATGTTGACGGTTCATACGCTCTAACATTCTAGTACTTCCAGATTGAACCGGTAAGTGAATATACTTGCAAATATTTTCATGTTTGGCCATGGAATGAATTACATCTAAGCTCATATCTTGCGGGTTAGATGTTGAGAATCGAAAACGTATTTTTGGAAATTCAGTAGCGCACAAATCTAACAGTTGTGCAAAATCTACTGCCGTTGCCTTGGCTATTTCTGATGCCTTCGCAAAATCTTTTTTTAATCCACCACCAAACCATAAATAACTATCAACATTTTGTCCTAATAGCGTAACTTCTTTAAAATTTTTATCAGCAAGTTCTTGAATTTCCTTTAAGATGCTTTCTGGATCTCTACTTCGTTCTCTACCTCTGGTAAACGGAACTACGCAAAAAGTACACATATTATCACATCCTCTTGTAATCGAAACAAAAGCGGAAACTCCGTTTGAATTCAATCGAACAGGAGATACGTCTCCATAAGTTTCTTCTTTTGATAGGATAACATTAATTGCATCTCTACCGGCTTCCACCTCTTCAACCAAATTAGGTAAATCTCTATAGGCATCAGGACCCACTACCAAATCCACAATTTTTTCTTCTTCTAAAAATTTAGTTTTTAGACGTTCGGCCATACAACCCAATACCCCAACCTTCATCGAAGGATTTATTTTTTTTACTTTATTATAATATTGTAGTCTTTTTCTTACGGTTTGCTCAGCTTTGTCTCTTATAGAGCAGGTATTGACTAAGACTAAATCCGCTTCCTCTAATAATTGAGTAGTATTAAAGCCTTCTTTAGCTAAAATAGAAGCTACAATTTCACTGTCATTCAGATTCATTTGACAACCATAACTTTCTATAAATAGTTTTTTATGGTTACCAGTAACCTGTTCGGTTTCTAATGCCTCCCCTTGTTTTTTTTCTTCTATGACTTTTTCTGCACTCATATATTCTCAAAAATTGGATTGCAAAGATACAACCAAAATAGTAAAAAGATGACATATTGTCATATTAAAATTTACGCAACGTATGGGTAGATTTTGCATCTAACTAAAAATATCTAAAAATTTTGATCATGAAAACAAAAATTATACTAATCCTCATACTAGGGTGTTTCACACTGATATCATGTAATAATAGTGATGATGAATTAATTATGGTAAAAGTTGCCACACCTGAATATATGACACTTGATGAACTAAGATCATCAGTTGAAATTACTTCACCGATACCAATTATTGAATCGGGTAAAATTTATGTTTATAACGATTTAGTATTAGTGAGTGATATTGATAAAGGTATTCATGTTATAGATAATTCTAACCCTGAAAACCCGCATAAAATAGCTTGCATTAAAATAAAAGCGAATAAAGATATGGAGATCAAAGGTGATTATTTATATGCTGATAGTTTAATGGATTTAGTTGTTTTTGATATTTCTGATATAAATAGTATTAAGGAAGTGACAAGGTTAGAAAATGTCTTACAACAATATGTGCCAGTACCATTTTTTGAGGATGTAATTGTTGATTATGGTGAGAATGCATATAATCCTGATGAAATTATCGTTGCTTGGAATATTACTGATGAGCTAAGGACAATTGAAGAAATAGATGAGATAAATAGAGGAGGTATTATGGATGACCTTGTATTTGCCAATGAAGCAAATATTTCAACTGGCCAAGGAGGGTCGTTGGCCCGATTTAAAATTGTAAATGATATGTTATATGCGGTTGATAGTCACAGCATCAATATATTTAATATTGAAAACCTTGAATCTCCTGAAGATATAGGTGAAATATATGCCGGCTTTGATATAGAAACAATATTCAATAGGGATGCTCATTTATTTTTGGGGAGTATGAGCGGGATGTATATCTATGACATTTCATCACCGGCAACTCCTAAATTTGTTTCAGAATTCCAACATGGTACTGCCTGTGATCCGGTTGTGGTAGATGATCA
>CAZJCZ010000018.1:7325-10002 GCA_964544575.1 uncultured Flavobacteriaceae bacterium
TTGTTCCAATACGAATATTCTGATAATGGTCTTGATTTGATAAGTAAATTTTCCTTGAATTAAGGCTTTCTTTACTTTGAAAAGGTGTGAAATAGAGCGGTTTTTTATCTATTAATTAAGGGTATTCCAATAACATTAAAAAATTCTATATACTTTTGCAATCTCAAAATCGTTATTTAATGTTTGTTTTAAAACGTTAAATAATAAACATTGATTAAGGTATATGGCAAAAAATTTAGTAATAGTAGAGTCACCCGCAAAGGCAAAAACAATAGAAAAATTTTTAGGTAAAAATTTTCAAGTTGAATCTAGTTTTGGCCATATAGCAGATTTACCATCTAAAGAATTGGGTGTAAACGTTGAAGGCGATTTCAAACCCAAGTACATTGTTTCTTCAGATAAAAAAGCAGTAGTTAAAAAACTTAAGGACTTAGCAAAAAAGGCGGATACAGTTTGGTTAGCAAGTGACGAAGATCGTGAAGGAGAAGCGATAGCCTGGCATTTATTCGAGCAGTTAAAACTTAATAAAGACAATACAAAGCGTATTGTTTTTCATGAAATTACTAAAAAAGCTATTTTAGAAGCTGTAGAAAATCCGAGAAGCATCAATTATAATTTAGTAAATGCTCAGCAAGCACGTAGAGTGCTTGATAGGTTGGTAGGGTATGAACTATCGCCTGTATTATGGCGTAAAGTCAAAGGTGGCCTATCAGCCGGACGGGTACAATCGGTAGCAGTTAGATTAATAGTTGAACGCGAGCGTGAAATAGAAAACTTTGCATCAGAAGCTTCTTACAGAATTGATGCTGAGTTTAGTAATGAAGGGGGAACTAATTTTAAGGCCAAGCTTGCTAAAAACTTTGACTCTAGAAATAATGCAGAGGCCTATTTGAATTCATGCATCGGCGCTGATTATAAAGTGGATGATTTACAAACTAATCCTGCCAAAAAATCTCCTGCAGCACCTTTTACAACTTCTACTTTGCAACAGGAGGCATCACGTAAGTTATATTTTCCGGTAGCCAAGACAATGATAGTTGCACAGCGATTATATGAAGCCGGTCATATTACATATATGAGAACTGATAGTGTTAATCTTTCTAATGACGCAAAAAATGCAGCGCAACAACAGATCATTTCTTCATATGGTGAGATTTATAGTAAACCTAGAAACTTCAGATCAAAGGTCAAAAATGCTCAAGAAGCGCATGAGGCAATTAGACCAACTGAAATGAATAAGCAGCATGTCTCACTTGGACGTGATGAAGATCGATTATATAGTTTAATCTGGAAACGCACCTTAGCATCACAAATGAGTGAAGCGAAATTGGAACGCACCAATGTTAAAATATCAAATAGTAAGAACAATGAGATTTTAACAGCTAATGGTGAAGTAATAACTTTTGATGGCTTTTTAAAAGTATATCTCGAAGGTACAGATTTTGATGAAGAAGATCAGGCAGGAATGTTACCAAGACTTACAATTAATGAAACATTAGAAAATAACTACATTACAGCAACCGAGCGTTATACAAAACCACCATATAGATTCACGGAAGCGTCATTGGTTAAACAGTTGGAAGAATTAGGAATAGGAAGACCTTCTACTTATGCGCCAACTATTTCGACAATACAGCGTAGAGAATATATTGTGAAGGGTTCAATAGACGGCATTGAAAGAGAATATACTGAGTTAAAATTAAAAGCCGGTGTAGTAAAGGAAAAATTATTGGTAGAAAAGGTAGGCTCTGATAAAGGTAAATTAGTACCAACGGATATAGGTAAAATTGTAAATGATTTTTTGGTTGAACATTTTTCAACCATTTTAGATTTTGGTTTTACTGCCAAAGTTGAAGAAGAATTTGATGAAATAGCTAATGGTAAAGAAGATTGGACATCAATTATAAAGAATTTTTACAAAGATTTTCACCCCAAAGTTGAAGAGGTTACAGAAAATGCACAACGTGCAAAAGGTGAAAGACTCCTCGGGGTTGACCCTGAAACCGGCAAAAATATGTACGCCCGTTTAGGCCGTTTTGGAGCAATGGTGCAAATAGGTGAAGCAACAGATGAAGAAAAACCAAAGTTTGCAAGTATTCAAGGGGAACAAACTATTGACAGTATAAGCTTTGAAGATGCACTCGATTTATTTAAATTACCCAAAACCATAGGAGAGTTTGAAGGTGAAGAAGTTATTGTAGCAGTTGGACGATTTGGCCCGTACGTACGTTTTGGTAAAAAGTTCATTTCACTTGATAAAGGCGAAAACCCAATGTCGGTTGATTTAGATAGAGCCATTGAATTGATAAAGTTGAAACAAGAAGCAGATGCTCCTATAGGGGAATTTCAGAATTTACCAGTACAAAAAGGAGTTGGTAGATTTGGACCTTTTATAAAATGGAATAATATTTTTATCAACGTAAATAAAAAGTACGATTTTGATAATTTATCTAATGCTAATATTGCAGAGTTAATTGAAGATAAACTTAAAAAGGAAAAAGAAAAATTAATTCATCATTGGGAAACGGAAGGAATTAAAGTTGAAAAAGCACGCTGGGGAAGATTTAATATAATAAAAGGTAAATTTAAAATTGAATTACCTAAAACTACTAATGTTGATAAATTAACCTTGGAGCAAGTAAAAGATATAATTGAAAAGAAAACTCCTAAAAAGAAA
>CAZJCZ010000018.1:10102-19653 GCA_964544575.1 uncultured Flavobacteriaceae bacterium
AAAAAGAAAACTGCAAAGAGGAAACCTGCTAAAAAATAATTTAATATTTTTATAATTATTTAACATCATATGAATTTTGATATTCTATTACCTGTTGAAGATGCTATTGTTGCTCATACAGCGTTACTTCCAAATCAATCTTTAGGTAAAAGTATTCATATACATTCAAAAAAGAATGGATTGCCCGATATTGAGAATGCTCATATTGCAATTATTGGTGTAAAAGATGGCAGAAGGTCAGTTGATAATTTTGGTACCGGTGATAATTTTAGTGTTATACGTCAATATCTTTATCAGTTATTTCCAGGCAATTGGTTTTCTAAGATTATTGACTTAGGTGATATCCCACAGGGGAATGATGAGGATGATACTTATTTTGCAATTCAAGAGATCATAGTATTTCTTATAAAGAAAAATATTATACCTATTATTATAGGTGGCGGTCAAGATCTGACTTATGCAAATTTTAGAGCCTATGATAAATTAGAACAAACTGTGAACCTAACAGTTGTTGATACTAAGTTTGATTTGGGAAGTATTGAAGACGAAATATCATCAGAATCTTATTTAAGCAAGATTGTGATGGAAAAACCTAATAACCTTTTCAATTTTAACAATATTGGATATCAAACATTTTTCAATTCACAAGAAGAAATTGACTTGTTAGATAAACTTCATTTTGATTGTTATAGATTGGGCGAAATTATCAATGATACTAAATTGGTTGAACCCATCATGAGAGATACTGATATGGTAAGTATTGATATTGGTTCTGTTAGAAGGGCAGAAGCACCGGCAAATAAAAATGCCGTACCTAATGGTTTTTATGGTGAGACTATTTGTGCCATTGCGCGTTATGCTGGTATTAGTGATAAAGTAACTTCTTTTGGAATATATGAGTACAACGCTAAACTTGATGAAAAAGATCAAACGGCACATTTAATTGCTCAAATGATTTGGTACTTTATCGAAGGGTATAATTTTAGGATCAATGAATACCCGTTTACTACTAAGAAAGATTATAAAAAATATATAGTACCTATTGAAGACACTACAATAAACTTCTTTAAAAGTAACAAAAGTGATAGATGGTGGATGGAAGTTGAACACCATCATACTAAAGTTACAAAGCGTGCGTTAATACCTTGTACGTACCAAGATTACTTAAGAGCTCGTAATCAGGTTGTCCCCGAAAGATGGTGGAAAACTTTCAGAAAATTAAATTAGTTATACACTAAATATAATTTTTTCGCGTTCTTAAAGTGATTCTGCGAAATCAAAATCATTTTAAATTAAAATTGTTTTAATAATAACAAATAGTATTGCCCCCTTATTACGGGATAATAAATTTACATTTATGAAAAAAGTAACCGTATATTTTGTACTAGCCGTTCTAGCATTAACAACGAGTTGTGGTTCTAATGACAGAGGAGAACTAACAGGTGTTGCATCTAAAAAGAAATTTTTCCCTGAAAAACCATTAGGAATGACATTAATTCCGGGTGGTGCTTTTACTATGGGTAAAACAGACGAAGATGTTGCCGGTGCATTAAATGCGCCATCAAGAACTGTTACCGTGAGACCATTTTATATGGATGAAACGGAAATCACAAATAGTGAATATAGAGAATTCGTTGTGAGAGTGAGAGATTCTGTAGTAAGAACTCAGTTAGCCATTCTAGCTGAAGAAGCAGGATTTGGAGCAGCAAGTGCTGATCTGGATGCAGAAGCTCAAGGTGGTGGCGGAGATGACTCTGGAATTCAAAAATATAAATTCGCTGAACCAGATACTACTGCTAATGTGTATTACAAATATATGATGGACAATTACGGCAGTCTAGGAGATCTAAATTCTCCAACCGAAGGCAAAGCATTGAATTGGGAACCTGAATTATTTTGGGATGTTAATGCATACCCAGATGCCTATTATGCGGAGGCTATGGATAGCTTGTATTTGCCAATCAATGAAACCTTTGATGGAAGAAGAATTATAGATACGAAAAAATTACAATACTTATATTTTACTTTTGACAGAGAAGGTGCCGCAAGAAAAAGTGGTAACAGAAGTGATTTTGTAAAGAAAAATATAGTAGATATTTATCCTGATACTACAGTTTGGGTTAAAGATTTTAACTACTCTTATAATGACCCAATGCACCAAGATTATTTTTGGCATCAAGCTTATAATGATTATCCTGTTGTTGGAGTTACCTGGGAACAAGCAAAAGCTTTTTGCGATTTCAGGTCACAAAAGAAAAATAGATTTTTAGCTTCTTCTAAGAAATCTGGAGGTAGAGTACCAAGTTTTAGATTACCAACTGAAGCTGAGTGGGAATACGCCGCTCGTGGAGGTCTGGAATATGCTAAATATCCATGGGGAGGTCCTTATACAGTTAGTGATAGAGGTTGCTTCTTAGCGAACTTTAAACCTGAAAGAGGTGATTATGCAGGAGATGGAGCATTGTATACTATGGAGGCTAAATCATATAATCCTAATGATTATGGTTTATATAATATGTCTGGTAATGTTTCAGAATGGACAAATACGGCTTATAACCCGGCGTCATACTACTTAGGTTCTACTATGAATCCAAATGTAGACGACAGTAGCAATAAAAGAAAAGTAATTCGCGGTGGTTCTTGGAAAGATGTAGCATATTTCTTGGAAGTTAGTACGAGAGATTATGAATATGGAGATTCAGCCAGGAGTTATATAGGCTTTAGAACAGTTCAAGACTATATGGGAACCAACATGAAAGGACAAAAATAATACGATAAACACAATAATAAATTATAATAAAAGTTAAACTAACCCAAACTTTAATTAACCCTAAAAAAAAATTATGGCACAATCACTTAAAGAAAAGAAAATCATGAACATGGCTTATGGCCTTGGAGCTTCAGTAGTATTAATTGGAGCATTATTTAAAATTTTGCACTTCAGTATAGGTCCACTAACAGGTGGTGTTATGTTGACAATTGGTCTGGTTACTGAAGCATTAATATTTTTTATCTCTGCTTTTGAATCAGTTGATGAAGATTTAGACTGGTCTTTAGTTTACCCGGAATTAGCTGGTGGAGAAGGAGAGGAAAGAACTGATGCGAATGGATTATTATCTCAAAAATTAGATACTATGTTAGAAGAAGCAAATCTTGACTCAGATAAAATGAGCAGATTAGCTGAAAGTATTCAAAGTTTTGCAGGTGCGGCAGAAAACATTGCTCCCGCTACAGATTCTATCACTGCAACAACAAAATATAGTGAGCAACTTACATTGGCAGCGAGTCAAATGGAATCTTTAAATAGTTTATATAGAGTACAGCATGATACTGTTTCTAAACAATCTGAAATGAACGAATCTGTAGTTGAAAATACTGAAAGATTAAAAGATCAAATGGAATCCTTAGCCGCAAACTTATCTTCTCTTAATGGAGTTTATGGAGGTATGTTATCTGCGATGTCTAATAGAAATTAGTAATAATTAATACTAACCCTAAATCTAATTAGAAAAAAATGGCAGGAGGCAAATTATCACCAAGGCAGAAAATGATAAACTTGATGTATTTAGTTTTCATTGCAATGTTAGCATTGAATATGTCTAAACAAGTTCTATCGGCGTTCGGTTTTATGAACGAAAAACTGACGGATTCAAATATGACCGCAGAGACAAAGAATGGGGCTACCTATGCAAATTTGGCACAGAAAGCATCAGATCAAAAAGAAAAATTCGCAGTATTAAATGAAGATGCGCAAAAAATTCAGGCTTTATCAATAGATTTCAACGCTTATGTTGAAAATATGAAAAAAGAATTAACAGATGAAGTAGAAGATAAAACAAACTATGAGTCTATGGATGGTACTGATAAAGGTGATTCCTACTTTTTTAAAGGTGACGGTTATACCCCTAAAGGTCAGGAATTTTTAGAAAAGGTGAATAACTATAGAACTCAAGTTTCTGGAATTTTAGCCAAAGGCTATAAAGGTATTTCAGAGAGTGTGAATAGCCGTTTCGATACTTCTGATCAAAAATTGGAAAAAGGTACACAACCTTGGTTGCAGAATCGTTATGAAGGATTTCCTTTAATTACAACGGTTACTAACCTTTCTCAAATACAAGCAGATATTAAAACCACTGAAGCTGAAATGTTATCAGCCATGGTACAAGGTCAGTTAGAAAGTGACGTATCAATGAGTAATTATACAACAATATTAATACCTGATAATTCTGCTACTTTACAAGGATCTAACTTTAAAGGGAAAATTGTTTTGGGTCGTTATGATGCCAGTTTAAAGCCAACTAAAGTAATAATAAACGGTAAGGAAATTACTGACATTAAAGATGGAGCCGCTATTTTAGATTTTCCATCAGGAAATATTGGTGAAAATGAAATTAAAGGTCAGTTTGTTTTCATGGAAGATGGTAAAGAAGTTCCTATCGAAGTTAAGAGCACCTATGCTGTTGTTGCAAAACCTAATGGTGCAGTAATTTCAGCAGATAAAATGAATGTAGTATACAGAGGTGTACAGAACCCTGTCACAATTTCAATGCCTGGTATTCCTGACAATCAGATTACAGCCAGCGCGGCAGGACTGCGTAAAGCAACTGGCCTAGGTAAGTATATGATGAGTCCTGGTAAAGGTAGAGAAGTTAGCATTAGAGTAACTGGTAAATTGCCAACTGGAGAGCCTGTAACTTCTAGTCAAACATTTAGAATTAAAGATATACCAGCACCAATGGCGGCAGTAAGAGGATCTCAATGGGGTACTATTAAAATGCCAAAAACATCTGTACAAAAAGTAACAGTTGGCGCAATATTACCTGATTTTGTTTTCGATTTAAAAATTAACGTATCTGGTTTTAGTATTAAAGTACCTGGCAGGCCAACAGTTGAAGTAAAAGGGAGAAAGTTAAATGCTGCAGCTATTAGAGCGTTAGGCTCGGCAAGACCTGGTGACATGGTGAGTATTTTTAATGTAAAGGCATCGTTAGCCGGCAATAGTGGTTACTATTTAAAGAAAGTAGGGCCATTAAATATTACAATAACAAATTAATAATTATATTATGAATTTCAGAGGTTTTTTAGTAGTGTGTGTTGCCATCATGGTAACAAACTTAATAAGTGCACAGGCTAATTTGTTAAATGCAACAATTCCAGAAGAAATTGGGATGAAGACAGTTGAACAATTAGCAGCTGATAATGACGGACCATTACCTTACGGTTATGTTGATGATAGAGATATCCTTTGGTCTAAAGTTGTGTGGGAGTATATTGATTTAAATGAAAAAATTAATTTACCATTCTATTACCCAATAGATACGAACAACATTAGTTCTAGTAGAAGATCTCTCTATGATACTTTATTAAGAGGTATAAGGAGTGGTGAAATAGTTGATGTTTATGATGACTCTTATTTTGAAGATAAACTTACATTTATTGATATTCAAGGTCGCCTGTCAAGAATTGACACAAGTGATGCTGGTATAGAATTATTAAATGCCGGTGATTCATTAACAGATGAGTATATTGATAGAAGAGATTTAACCTCTGGTGATATTGTAGGTCTTAAAACTAAAGGCGTATGGTACTTTGATAAGAGACAAGGTGAATTAAAATATCGTCTTCTAGGGATTGCACCTGTTGCTCCTGATGTTAATTTTATTGATGAAGCAAGTGGTGATGAAGATCCTGTTGAATTATTTTGGGTGTGGTATCCTGGTGCCAGGGAATTAACCCACGACATGAAAGTATTTAACAATAAAAATTCTGCTTTTCCAATTTCGTATGATCATTTATTGAATGCACGAAGATTTGTGGCGAGCATTTATAGAGAAGAAAATATTTATGGTAACAGAGATGTTGCTGAGTATATTAAAGGTAATGCCTTATTTCAAGTTCTTGAGGCTGATAGATTAAAAGATAATATCAGAAACAAAGAGCTAGATATGTGGAATTATTAACAAGTTCACCTATAGTATATTTGTAAAAACTTCTGCTCCCTTTGGGCAGGAGTTTTTTTTTGTTATAATAACTTTGTTGTATACCTCATAGCTGGATATCTTTGCTCTATGAATGTAGATTATATTATTGTAGGGTTAGGCTTGGCAGGCTTGGCACTTGCAGAACAATTAGAGAGTCATAATAAATCTTTTGTGGTGTTTGAAGATAACTCTCAAAACTCTTCATTAGTTGCTGGTGGAGTTTATAATCCGGTTATTTTAAAGCGTTTCACGCCAGTTTGGGATGCACTTGATCAGTTAAAAATAGCCATACCATTTTATAAGGGTTTAGAAAAAAAGCTAAATACCAAATTTGATCATACTATTGATATTCATAGGGTATTTACCTCGGTAGAAGAACAAAATAATTGGTTTAGTGCCTGCGACAAACCTTTTTTTTCCGAATATATGATTCCACAAATTATTCAGAATACCAACCAATACGTCAATGCGAATTTTGGATACGGTAAGATCATTAATACGGGTAAAATAGATACGCAAGCTTTGTTGGCGGCATATAGAAAGCATCTAGATAACAAAAATTTATTAAGACTTGAACGATTTGATTACTCAGTCTTAAAGTTTGATAATCATCTAGTTAATTACAAAAATATCACCACCAAGCAAATCGTTTTTTGTGAGGGTTTTGGGGTTAAAAAAAATCCGTATTTTAAAAATGCCCCCTTGCGAGAAGCTAAAGGTGAACTACTAACTATTCATTCTCCCGAATTGAAAATTGATTTTTTATTAAAATCTTCCATTTTTATTATGCCATTAGGAAATCATTGTTATAAAGTTGGGGCAACTTTTAACTGGACAGACAAAACATTATTACCTACTGAAGAAGGAAAAAATGAATTACTAACTAAACTTAGAAAGATAATTACTGCAGACTTCGAAATTGTTGATCAGACAGCAGGCATAAGACCAACAGTAAAAGACCGCCGTCCAATATTAGGGAAACATAAAAAGCATAAGCAACTAGCTATTCTAAACGGACTAGGCACAAGAGGGGTCATGTTAGCCCCTAAAATGGCCATAAAGCTTTTTGATCATTTAGAGAATAATCAACCGATTGATAAAGAAATTGCTATTACACGTTTTGATTAATTTTTATAATAATCATCACATAGGAAAGGCCCTTATTTTCGTTCTTTAACAATTTTATTACCATCAATATTTTTGTAATTAGCATCATAGCTTATAAAAATATTGATGTAGATCAGCCTTGCGAGTCTCAATGTAAACGGCGTAAATAAAACTAAGCCAATAAAAATTCCTATAAATATGGTTAGTAGATCTAATCCTATTGCATATAAAATTATAAAGAAAACAATAGAAATCCCCACTGTTAAGGCATAAGAAACATACATGGCACCATAGAAAAAAGAAGGCTCAATCGCATATTTAAATCCGCAATTAGCGCAATTAGTGCCCATTTTCATTACCTTTTTTAAATGTAACGGATTATTATCTTCAAAAAAATTACCCACATTGCATTTTGGACATTTGTTATTGATAATACTATAGATTTTAGTTCCTTTTTTAAACATGTATGTTCTTAAAAATTATAATAGATTTGCAAATGTAAAAAATTATAAAAATTCAATAGAATAAAAAATGCTAAATGCTCATAACATAACAGTTTCATTTGCCGGAGAAGATTTGTTTTCAGGGATAACCTTTAAGTTAGATGCTGGAAACAGAGTGGGTTTGGTTGGAAAAAATGGTGCCGGTAAATCTACGTTACTTAAAATCATTGCTGGAGAGCAGGAATATGACAAGGGTACCTTAGCTTTAGAGAAAAATATAAAAATTGGATTCTTAAAGCAAGATATTGATTTTGTGATGGGCAGAACAGTTTTGGAGGAAGCTTATGAAGCCTTTACTGAGATCAAAGAAGTTGAAAGGAAACTTGACAAAGTTAATATCGCTTTAGCAGAAAGAACAGATTATGAAAGTGATTCGTATCACCAATTAATGGTGGATCTAAATGATCTAACTCATCATTTTGAAGTTATTGGAGGTTACAATTACAAAGGAAATACTGAAAAAATATTACAGGGCTTAGGTTTTAAACGTGAGGATTTTGAAATGTTAACTGATACTTTTTCAGGAGGTTGGCGTATGCGAATAGAGTTAGCAAAATTACTACTTCAAAATAACGACATACTGCTACTTGATGAACCAACGAACCATTTAGATATTGAATCTATTATTTGGTTAGAAGATTTTTTAAAGAATTACACAGGAGCCATCATGTTGGTATCTCATGATAAGATGTTTTTGGATAATGTTACGAATCGAACCATAGAAATTTCGATGGGTAAAATTTATGATTATAAATATCCTTATTCCATTTATTTAATTCAAAGAAAAGAACTTAAAGAAAAACAATTACAGGCTCAAAAAAATCAAGAAAAAGAAATTAAACATACCGAGCAATTAATCGAAAAATTCAGAGCAAAAGCTAACAAGGCATCCATGGCGCAATCTCTTATAAAGAAACTAAATAAAGTTGAGCGTATTGAAGTTGATATGGATGATAATTCTGTTATGAAGGTGCGTTTTCCTATGTCTGTACAACCAGGTAAAGTTGTTGTTGAAGCTGAGAATGTGGCAAAAAATTATGGCGATAATCTTGTTCTAAGCAATGTTAATTTACTTATTGAAAGGAGTAGTAAAATTGCCTTTGTTGGTCAAAATGGACAAGGTAAAACTACCTTGGCAAAAATGATCGTGAATGAAATTCCGTTCGATGGTAAATTAAAACTCGGTCACAATGTTCAGATTGGATATTTTGCACAAAATCAGGCGGAATATTTAGATGGTAATAAAACAGTACTACAAACTATGGAAGATGCCTCAACTGATGGGAATAGGGTGAAGGTTAGAGATATGCTTGGATCGTTTTTATTTAGCGGTGATGATGTTGACAAGAAAGTAAAGGTGCTTTCTGGAGGTGAGCGAAATAGATTGGCCTTATGTAAAATGTTACTATCACCTTTAAATATGTTGGTTATGGATGAGCCAACAAATCATTTGGATATTGCTTCTAAAAATGTTTTAAAACGAGCATTACAAAGTTTTGATGGTACCTTAATACTAGTATCTCACGATCGTGATTTTTTACAAGGATTAACTAAAACGGTTTACGAATTTAAGGATGGGCATATTAAAGAATATCTAGGGGATATTGATTACTATTTGTCAGCTCATGATATTGATAATTTGCGCGAAGTTGAAAAAAGAACTAAAGTAAATAAGATTAAAGATACTTCTGCCAAACAATCATACCATAGTATCAAGCAAAGTCAAAAAGAATTTAAAAGGCTGCAAAATAAATTAAGTAAAATTGAAGGCGAGATTGCTATCTTAGAAAACAATATTTCTACTATTGACGCGGATTTATCAGATAACGAAAAGTATAAAACACTTACTGCTGATTCAGATTTTTTCAAAAATTATCAAGTAAGCAAGGATAGTTTAGACGAGTTGATGAAAGAATGGGAAAAACTGCATGAGTTATTGGAACACTTAAAATAGAGAATC
>CAZJCZ010000018.1:19753-22686 GCA_964544575.1 uncultured Flavobacteriaceae bacterium
GATGAAAGAATGGGAAAAACTGCATGAGTTATTGGAACACTTAAAATAGAGAATCAGAGAACTTATTGGTCAGATTTTGCTGAGTATCTACTTTAAAGTAACAATAAAACTTTACAAACTTACCTTCACTTTTATTGAAATTCCAATAAATTAAATTATGCTTTCAGTAAATTTTATAGCAGAACTACATGATATTTGTCATTAAAATCAAACATATTAGTTCGTAATTTTGGCATCAGATTTTTTAAAAGAAATACAATATAAAATTATGGAGACCTTACAAGAAGTGAAAGCAAGAGTATACAAATTTGGAAATAAAACTGCTGATGGAAATACAACCATGAAAAACCTTTTAGGTGGTAAAGGAGCAAATTTGGCAGAAATGAGTGCAATTGGAATACCAGTTCCTCCGGGATTTACAATAACAACAGAAGTCTGTACAGAATACAACCTTCTTGGCAAAGAAGCCGTTGTAAAAATGATCACAAAAGAAGCTGAAGATGCAATTGAAAATCTAGAAAATATAATGGGCGCCAAATTTGGTGATAAAGAAAACCCATTATTAGTTTCTGTTCGTTCAGGTGCAAGAGTGTCAATGCCAGGAATGATGGATACGGTTTTAAACTTAGGTTTGAATGACGATGCGGTAATTGGTATAGCCAACAAAACTAAAAATGAACGCTTTGCTTGGGATTCATATCGTCGTTTTATTCAAATGTATGGTGATGTTGTATTAGGTATGAAACCGGAATCTAAAGAAGATATAGATCCTTTTGAAGAAATTATGGAGGCTCTTAAACATAAGCGAGAAATCGAGTTGGATACAGAATTTACCATTCAGGACTTAAAAGATTTGGTTTATGATTTTAAAGAGGCAGTTAAAAGACGAACAGGTCACGATTTTCCTACAAATCCTTGGGATCAACTATGGGGTGCAGTAGTTGCTGTATTTAATAGTTGGAATGGTGATAGAGCTATTTATTATAGAAATATGCATGGATATCCATCAGATTGGGGTACTGCAGTGAATGTGCAAGCAATGGTGTATGGAAATATGGGTGATAATTCTGGAACGGGTGTTTGTTTTACACGGGATGCAGGTACAGGGGAAAATTTATTTAATGGTGAATATTTAATTGATGCACAAGGAGAAGATGTTGTAGCAGGGACTAGAACTCCTCAACAAATTACGAAATTGGGATCTCTACGTTGGGCTGAATTGGCTAAGGTTGAAGAAGCAGACAGAGCTGAAAATTACCCTTCTTTAGAAGAATTAATGCCTTCCATTTATGAAGAACTCAATGGATATCAAGATAAACTTGAAAAACATTATCGAGACATGCAAGATATGGAGTTTACGATGCAAGAAGGCAAACTTTGGATATTGCAAACTAGAAATGGTAAGCGTACTGGTGCGGCGATGGTAAAAATTGCAATGGATTCATTAAAAGAAGGTTTAATAAATGAAAAGGAAGCTTTACTTCAAATTGAACCCAATAAATTAGATGAATTATTACACCCTATTTTTGATCCAAAGGCTTTAAAAACAGCTCATGTTATTGCTCAAGGATTACCAGCATCTCCTGGAGCAGCAACAGGTAAAATGGTATTCTTTGCGGATGAAGCTTCCAAATTTAAAAACAGTATTTTGGTGCGAATTGAAACATCTCCGGAAGACTTAGAAGGAATGAATATTGCCAAAGGTATTTTAACTGCACGTGGTGGGATGACTTCTCACGCGGCTGTTGTAGCTCGAGGAATGGGTAAATGTTGTGTTTCTGGAGCAGGTGCATTAAAAATTGATTATAAAGCACGTACCTTGACTGTTGATGGTCATGAGTATCATGAAGGCGATTGGATTTCATTAAACGGTTCTACAGGTAATATTATTGAAGGGAAAGTAGCAACAATTAAGCCTGAATTAAGCGGTGAATTTGCTGAGGTCATGGAATTATCAGACAAATTTGCAACTATGCAGGTTCGCACAAATGCTGACTCACCTAAAGATGCTAAAGTAGCGCGTAGTTTTGGTGCTCAAGGTATTGGATTAACAAGAACGGAACACATGTTCTTTGAAGTTGATAGAATTAAAGCGATGCGTGAAATGATATTAGCAGATACTCTCAAAGGGCGTAAACATGCTTTAAATCAATTGTTACCTATGCAACGCGAAGATTTTGAAGGTATTTTTGAGGCAATGGCAGGGCTCCCAGTAACGATTCGATTATTAGATCCACCATTGCATGAGTTTGTTCCTCATCAATTAGGTTTACAAAAAGAATTGGCTGAAGAAATGCATATTTCTTTAAGTAATGTTAAAAGCAAAATTTCTGAGTTAGAAGAATTCAACCCAATGCTTGGTCATAGGGGTTGTAGATTAGGGATTACATATCCAGAAATAACTGAAATGCAGGCTCGGGCAATTATTGAGGCCGCTTTAAATCTTAAAGAAAAAGGTATTGAGGCTAAACCAGAAATCATGGTTCCTTTAATTGGTACCTTAGCTGAATTTGAAAGCCAAGAAGCAATTATTAGAGAAACAGCAAATAAAGTTTTCGAAGAAAGAAATGATAAAATTGACTATTTAGTTGGTACTATGATTGAAATTCCTCGTGCGGCTTTAACAGCCGATTTAATCGCTGCAAAAGCTGAATTCTTCTCATTTGGCACAAATGATTTAACTCAAATGGCTTTTGGTTATTCTCGTGATGATGCTGGCAAATTCTTACCTATTTATATAGAAAAAGGAATTTTAAAAGTAGATCCTTTTGAAGTATTAGACCAAGAAGGTGTAGGGCAGTTGGTTAAAATGGGAACTGAGAAAGGTAGAATGGTAAAACCAAACTTAAAAGTAGGTATTTGCGGTGAACATGGCGGAGAACCAAGCTCAGTGGAGTTTTGCTATAAAACAGGTATGAATTATGTAAGTTGCT
>CAZJCZ010000019.1:0-1325 GCA_964544575.1 uncultured Flavobacteriaceae bacterium
TGCAAGCCTTTACTTTCTAAAAAAACATTTGTCTTACTAAAGTGCTTATTGCCAAACCAAAAACCTCGGTTAGCACTTAATGGAGATGGGTGACCGCTTGTAAGTATATAATGTTTGGATGCATCAATTTTTGAGCCCTTCTTTTTGGCATAACCACCCCACAATAAAAAAACTACATTTTCTTTTAATTCAGAAACTTTAGTAATGACGGTATCAGTAAATATCTCCCAACCCATTTTTTGATGAGAACCTGCCTCATGCGCCCTCACGGTTAAAGTTGCGTTCAACAGCAATACACCCTGATCTGCCCAACGCATTAAATTTCCACTTTTAGGATAAAGGATGCCTAAGTCATTTTCAATTTCCTTAAATATGTTCATCAATGAGGGAGGATGGTTAACACCATCGTTCACCGAAAAACACAAACCGTTTGCTTGTCCAATATTATGATAGGGGTCTTGACCAATAATAACTACTTTAATGTCATCGAAATGACAATGCTCAAAAGCATTAAAAATTTGTGATCCCGGTGGGTAACAAGTATGTTGCCCATATTCCTGTTTTACGAAAGTTGTTAATTTTATAAAATATTCTTTTTCAAATTCTTCGTGTAAAACTGACTTCCAACTTTCTGCAATATTTACATTCATTCATCCGTATTTAATAGTTTTCATAAACCCGTTTGTATGCATGTTGCAATTAATCTCATCTAACAAAGGAGTAGGTAAAAATAGATCACCAATAATTTGCGCAAAACGAATTCTCACAAAGACGTTTTTTTATTTACTTTTGTTGAAATTCAAATATACAATTTTGAGTAGTAAGATTAGCAACAAAACCTTGAATGATCTGGAGTTCTTTACTGTGCTTGACAGCATAGCGAGCTATTGCAATACAAATTTAGGAAAAGCAGCCGTTTTACAATTTAAACCTATTTCAAACAATGACATCTTACTTGATCAATTACATCAAACCAATGAGTATTTAGCCTCCATTCAAAATGAAAATAAAATACCTAATCATCATTTTGAAGAGATCACTAAAGAAATACACATCTTAGGTATTGAGGATAGTTATTTAGAAGCTGCCTCTTTTCAAAATATTGTTACTATTTCTAATACCGTCAATGTGTTGATCAAATTCTTTAAAAAATTTAAAGAATACTATGCCACATTACATACTTTTTCAAAAGATATTGAATATACTAAAGCCATTATAGAATACATTGATAAAATCATCAGCAAGTTTGGTGAAGTTAATGATAACGCCAGTATCGAATTAAAAACTATCCGTAAAGACATTAATGCTATTAGAGGTCAAATTGG
>CAZJCZ010000019.1:1425-4081 GCA_964544575.1 uncultured Flavobacteriaceae bacterium
TCAGGCCTTTTACTGGGCTGTTAAAGCAATATCAAGGTTATTTATCACATATAGACGCTCTAGCCGCAAAAGCCAAATATGCCATACAGATCAATGGCTTACTGCCAATGATCTCTTCTCATAAAAAAGTATATTTTAGAGATGCGTATCATCCAATTTTGTTGGAAAATAATAAAAAACAACAAATTGAAACCGTACCGCAAACCCTTGAACTCAACAAGCAACAACAAATTATTGTAATATCAGGACCCAACGCGGGCGGTAAAAGTATTACTCTTAAAACTATTGGTCTATTACAGCTTATGATCCAAAGTGGAATATTGATCCCGGTGCATGAGCGTAGCGAAGTTTATTTTTTTGAAAGCATACTTACTGATATTGGTGATAACCAATCTATTGAAAATCAATTAAGCACCTACAGTTATCGCTTAAAGAACATGCGTAACTTTTTACGCAAATGCAACGAGAACACCTTGTTTCTAATTGATGAATTTGGTACCGGAAGTGACCCCGAATTGGGTGGTGCACTAGCAGAAATATTTTTGGAAGAATTCTACAATAAAGGCGCTTTTGGTGTTATTACAACACATTATTCTAACTTAAAGGTGCTGGCAGATGAACTAGAAAATGTTTGCAACGCCAACATGCAGTTTGACGAAAAAACATTAGAACCATTATTCACCTTGTTAACAGGACAGGCAGGAAGTTCATTTACATTTGAAGTAGCTCAAAAAAACGGCATCCCATTTAGTTTGATCAATAGAGCTAAAAAGAAAGTAGATCGAGGGAAAATAAGATTAGATAAAACCATCTCTAATCTTCAAAAAGAACGCAACAAACTTCAAAAAACATCTGAAAATCTCGAAAAAGAGCAAAATAAGGCTAAACAACATTCAGAAAATTTATCTGAAAAAGAAATTAAGATTCAAGATAAATTAGAAAGTTTTCAAGAACTATATGATGACAACCAAAAAATGTTGTCTATGGGTAGAAAAATTAATGAACTTTCAAATAATTTCTTTCAAACCAATAATAAAAAGAAATTGCTCGCTGATTTCATGAAATGGATCATGATGGAAAATAATAAATATGCTGAGAAAAATAAAACTGTTACTAAATCAAAAGCAACGGTTAAAAAAGAAAAACTCAACAAGGTTGCCGTCGAAAAAAAGTTAGACTCTACTAGAAAAGAAGTATTAGTAGCAGTAAAGAAAATTAGGCACAAAAAAAAGGTTGTAGAAAAGCAGATCACAACCGCCAAAGCAAATTATAATTATAAACTCAATGATAAGGTAAGATTAATAGATGGTAGAGCTGTTGGAACTATAGACAAAATTGAAAAAAATATAGCTACTATCAATTACGGCTTGTTTACTACAAAAGCCAACACCAGTAAATTAGAATTAGTAGAAGCTGCAAAATAAAAGTTAATTAATTATAATGCCGTTAAGTTAAAAACTAAATTTTATTTCATAATTTTAACAAATCAAACTTTTAAAATTAACCAAACATATACTAAATGAAGAAATTTTTAGCTCTATTGCTTTTTATTTTGTTTATCATTTTAGCATGGTTTAGTTGGAAATGGTATAAAAGTACTATCCTATGCTGTGATGATTCAACTCAAATTGAAGCAACAAAAAATGTTACACCTCAAGCCGAAAAATCGGGACCATTGGTGTTTAACTGGAATTCTGAAAAAGCCGAAACAAATGATCTTTGGCTCGCTCAGAAAAAGGAAATACTATCAGTGAATACTGATAATAAAATTTTACGAATTGATGGGCCTTTTTATAAGGATGAAGTTAATAATACTACTTTTGAGAATTTAGGATTGGCGAGGGCTGATGCTATAAGACAGCTATTGCTTGACTCTATTCCATCAGAAAAAATGGAAATTGATTCTCATTTGGAAAACTTTTATGAGGATGCGAAAACAATGCCATTTGGAGGTACTGTTTTGAATTGGGATACTAGAAATGAAAACATCAAAGAAATAGAGAATAAAACGCTCATATATTTCCCATATAACTCAACTGACAAGTTAGACAATGATAATATTAGCGCTTATTTGTCAAGTGTTGCAGATGCTTTGAAAGGTAATGACAAGACTTTAACTTTAACCGGACATACTGATAATATTGGGAATCTGCCTTTTAATAAAAAACTAGGTATGTTAAGAGCCATTGCCATGAAAAAATTACTTGTAGGCTCAGGTGTTGATGCCAATAGAATAACTATCAAATCTGAAGGTCAGGCTAAACCTATTGCTTCTAATGAAACCGAAGAAGGAAGGCAAAAAAATAGAAGGGTAGAATTAGAAATAAAATAAATTCACTAATCAATAAAAAATAAAATTATGTTATCATTACAAATAAATACAACAGCTTGCGATGGGTCTGATATGTTTTGGCCTTGGATATTATGGTTATTAGGCGCATTTATATTAGGTCTGCTGTTAGGTTGGCTACTCCGTCAAATATTTGGAGGTAAAACAGATACCACTGATTACGATGCTAAAATAAACGGCTTAGAAGTAGAGCTAAAATCTTGTCGTAACGAGAAAAGCAAATTAACAGCAAGTCTGGCCGCAGCTGCAGCTGCAGCTGTTGCTTCGACTAAAACGGAACCGGATGCAACATCACTTGGAGCAACA
>CAZJCZ010000019.1:4181-22476 GCA_964544575.1 uncultured Flavobacteriaceae bacterium
GCAACATCACTTGGAGCAACAACAATTATAGCAGATGACTCGGTTAAAGACGATTTAACTAAAGTTGAAGGTATCGGGCCTAAAATTAAAGGCCTGTTTAATGAAGATGGTATATGGAGTTTTGTGCAACTTTCAGAGGCCTCAATAGAAAGATTACAAAAAGTATTGGATAATGCCGGACCACGATACAGAATACATAATCCTAAGACTTGGGCACAACAAGCTAAATTAGCAGCCGAAGGTAAATGGGATGAACTCAAAAAATGGCAAGGTGAATTAAAAGGAGGAAAATAACCACCTTATCTAAAAATAAAAAGCCCAACTGAGTTGGGCTTTTTTATTTAATCAACATATCGTTCCATCTCTCTGTCATAAAACTGAGAGGCTTGTTCGATCAATTCAGTTACTTCATTGGTTAATTCGGTTTCACTACTGGAATCCATTTCTTCTAGCCATTCAACCTCATCATTAACCAAATTAATAAAAAACTGAGGATATTCAGTATGCATAATAAAAATATCATCTGGAAAATCAGTATTATCACACAGTAAAAACTTTGGTAGTATCATTCGTTCTCTTTTATTAAATTTTTTATCTCGTTATGTATTTTCTCACCTACCTTATTCCCGTATAGGTTCATGGAAAAATCGGCAGTACTATCTTTAAAATTTTGAAAAGCTTCAACCATGTTGGAAGTATTACAGCCAACGATCTTAGCAAAGCCATTTTCTACCAACTCCACCCATTCAGTTTCATCTCGGGCAATGATACAGTGTTTATCATTGAAAAACGCTTCCTTTTGAAGTCCTCCGCTATCAGTAACCACCATTTTACAATGTTTCAATAATTGCAACATATCAAAATATCCAATTGGTTCTATCATGGTTATATTATATGTCAAACGGTGCTTTTTCAAGATCTTTAAGGTACGCGGATGTAAAGGCAATACTACTTTACAATTTGCATTAATTTGTTCTAATCCTTTAAAAATGGATTTTAATTTTTTGATATCATCCGTATTTTCCTGACGATGAATTGTTGCTAACACAAATTCATTATCATGCAAAGACATGTCATTTAATATTGTTGATTTCTTAATTGTTAATTTGCCATAGTAATCAACGGCATCTTTCATAATATCACCACATTTAACCACTCTTACAAGAGAATCAGAAAATCCTTCACGATGCAAATTATCAATAGAAGTAGCCGTTGGACACAACAGTAAATCAGAAATTCTATCGGTAATAATTCGATTGATCTCTTCAGGCATTCTCATATTATATGATCTTAATCCTGCTTCAATATGTACTACTTTAATATTTAGTTTTTTGGCTGCCAAAGCTCCCGCCAGGGTCGAATTAGTGTCTCCATAAACAACTACTGCTTTTGGTTTTTCATCTAACAATAGCTTTTCAATTTTTTCTAACATCTGCCCTGTCATGGCACCATGCGTCATTCCATTAATATCTAGATTATATTTAGGCTTCGGAATTTCCATTTCTTCAAAGAAAATGTCACTCATATTAGCATCAAAGTGCTGTCCGGTATGTACAATAACCTCTTCTATTTCCTTATGCTTTGCAATAATTCTGCTTAACACCGCAGCTTTTACAAATTGAGGCCTGGCGCCTAATATGGTTACAATTTTTATCATCAGATTAATTTCTTAATAACATCAGCCAGTTGGGCTGTTAAATTTTTACGATGGTATTGTTCTATGCTTTTTGAATTAACCACTAATTTATGCTTTTTATATGCTTTATACATCTCCAAAATTTCTTTTTTCAATGTTTCTTCATCATCAAAATCAACTACCCTACCAGCCTTTGTAGTATTGATAATTTCAGCTAAATCTCCTTCCGGTGGAGCAATTGCCAAAATAGGTCTATTGGCTTGTAAATATTCGAATAACTTTCCGGTTATAATTCCACCCGCACTTGGAACCTTGTTAACAGCCAATAATAAAATTTGAGCACTTTGCTGAAAAATAACAACTTCTTTGTGAGGTAAATAGGTAATATACTCAATAACAGAATTCAGCTTATTTTTATCGATGCTTTCAAACACCTCATGTGCCAATTTACCAACAAATTTTAATTGAAGATCTTCGGCAAAATCTTGGTTTTCTTTAATCAAATCTGATAATACTTTCCAAAGTATTCTTGGATTTCTATCAGCATTCATCATACCAATATGTACAATTGAAAATTTTATATCCAATTCAACTTTTGATTCATCTTTAACATCATCAAATCCGTTCGTAATAACTTCAATGTTTTGATTAAATTTTAAATATTTTTCTTTCATTGTTTTACCCACTACCAATACACTATCAGCCGTACTAACAACTTCTTCTTCTAATTGATAATGCTTTCGAATAGTTTTTTTCGTCAATGGTAATTGATGAAAATAATCAATATCTGTCCATGGATCACGGAAGTCTGCTATCCATTTTATGGCTAGCTTTTGTTTTAATTGAAGTCCTATTAAATGTAGGCTATGTGGTGGCCCTGTTGTGATAACAACATCAATTTTATTGTTGGATAAATATTCTGTAAGAAATTGAACAGACGGTTTTATCCAAAATTTCCGAGCGTCAGGAATAAAATAATTGGCTCTTATATATTGAACCATTTTCCCAAACAAAGAAGGGTTTGCATCTAAAAAACCCGCACTTGTTTTTTTACTTTTCTTTCCAAAAAATGATAAGATATTATTGGGTTCTTTTATGGGTTTTTTTAATACTTCAACTGTATTTGGTATTTCACTTTGAAGTGTTTCATCAAGAATGGCATATTTAGGGTTATCAACTGTATACACAACTGGTTCCACATTAAAATTTCGTAAATACTTTACAAATTTTAACCAGCGCTGTACGCCCGAACCACCTGATGGAGGCCAATAATATGTGATGATCAATACTTTCAACTTTCTAATTTATCATACAATTGAATCAACTTTAAACTTTCAGTTTCCCAATTTTCACCTTTTTCCATGACTGCTGTAAAGGCGTTTTCCTTTTTATAAGCTATCTTATCAAAGTTAGTAAAGACTTCGATTACTTTATCAGAAAAATCTTGTGGATTTCCAGCTTCAAATACCAAGCCTGCATCATATTTTTCAACGATCCTTTTTAGAGGTTTACAAGAACTTACCAATAACATACTATTGCTTAACATAATTTGAAATAACTTATGAGGTATTGTATTATTTGTATGCTCATCTGCATTATGAGGTATGATATTAATAGAAGAAGCGCTCATAATTGCTGAAACCTCCTTAAAAGGTCTGTAACCAACAAACTTTACATAATTTTCTACCTTGTTTTCTTTCACAATTTCTTTTAATTGATTTTCTGCATCTTTACTCCCCTTCCCTATTAAAAACATCATTGCATTTGGTATAGATTTAACAATGGTTGACATACCATTAATTGCGGTATCCAACCCTCGATGCGGGCCAAATCCACCAATATAAGTTATTGAAAAAGTATCTTTATCGATAACTTTTTGTGTGGTGTTTTTGGTAAAATTATCGATAAAAGATTTTTCTTCATGATTTGAAACAACCAGCATTTTATTAACATCAATTTTAAATTTTGATGCCAATTTCTCCTTCATTTCATCTACTACACAAATAACCTTGTCATATTTTTCACAGTATTTTTTCTCTTTTTTTGACCATCGAACCGGGTTCATAAAAATTTTATTTTTCAAGCGAATAAAAGGGTTTTTTTTCCACAGAAACCAGGTCTTTAACGCTTCGGGATAATTTTCGTGTAAGTCTAAGATCAGATTTTTTTTAACCTTAGAGTTGAATAAATAACAAGTACCCGCCAAAGGAAGATCATGAACATGTAAAAAATCTATCTGATATTTTTTAAAGACCTTTTTTAAGTTGAAGTAAAAAAAAGGATTCACATTAAAAACACTTTCAACAATATCAAATATGCCTTTCTTAAAATGGGAATAATTTTTCCCTATTCTATAAACTGAAACACCGTTGATTATTTCCTCTTTAAGGTCATTAATTTTTGAAGGACATACAACCAGCACCTTTTTACCGCTATTAACTAATGCTTCTGCTTCTTTTCTTACTCTAATATCATTAGGATAAGATCCGTCAACTACCATGCAGATGTAACCGTTCATAATTTATATTCTTTCCGCGTAAACAGCGTAATATCTAGGTGTAAATTTTCTTAGAATTGGCCTAAAGCCAATTTTATTAATAGGACTCGTCCATTTTTGGCTTTCTTTAATGCTCCAGCCAGATTTCTCCAAGAGCCAATCAAACTGCCAATCTTCAAATTCATGGTAATGTCGGTCCCATTTATCAGTACTGCTTCTGTATGCTTTCGCAAACCATAGGTCTAATGGAATGGTCGCTATTAATTTTGTTGATTGAATAGCCCGTAACACATTGAAAGGAGCAACCATATGCTCAAATATTTCAAAAGCAGTCACGGCGTCGACATCATATTTTTTAACCAGATCAGGTAACACATCTAAATCTTCACCTTCAGTATTGTACACCGTGTAACCATACTGTTCCATAATTTCACTAAACGGATTGCGGATACCAAGATCTAAAACCTTAGCAGGTGCTGGCAACACCCTTAGCATAAATTCTATGGTATGACTATATCTTTTTTGAGGTAGTTTATGATACATTTTTCTTCTTCTTATCAATAAAAAACCATCCTATAGGAATCAATAGTAATAAAGCAAAAGAAGTCAACGTAATAGTATTCCCCTTTTTGATAACGGTAGGTTCAAATTTAAAAACAATTTCATGCTTCCCAGCGGGAACCTCCATTGCTCTGAGCACATAATTAGCTCTAATATGTGGTGTTAATGTTCCATCTAGATATGCATTCCAACCATTTTTATAATACATTTCAGAAAATACTGCTAGCTGTTCTGAAGATGTATTACTTTCATATTTCATTTCATTTGGTTGATATGAAATTAAGGTTATAATATCTAAGCTGTCTTTGGCAAATCTTGATTTTTCTATTTCGGTCTTAAAGGCAACATTCACAATTGCTTTTTGTTTTGTTCGTAAACTATCTAAACCCATAATTTCTTCATCAGCAGTATCAACAAACTCAACGTCATTTACAAACCATGCATTACCATTTGCCTCATAATTTTGTTGTAATCGTTCTTCTCCTTGATTATCGGGGAAAATAATATATTTCGTATTGAGCATATTCCATACTTCAATATTATTCTTAGCTATTTGGTATTCAAATAACTCTTGATATCGTCTTGGTTTAGCAGCATGATATCCCCCAATTGAATTATGAAAATAAGAAGTACTGCCATCATTCATAGGATTTACCACCCAATTGATAACCCTATAGTGCGATTTATCTTTTAATATCTCTTTATTAATAATTGTAGCTTGAAAAGGAATTTTTTCTTGTTTTTTAGACACAAAATCATCGTTATTTACATAGCGTTTATCGACTATAACCAAATCAATCAATATCAAAACAGCAAATACAATTATTGTAGCATTTTTGTTGATCTTACCCTTTAAAAAAGCCCATAATAAACCGGCCGAAATCATAATTAATAGAAACGAACGTAAACTATCTTTAAAAAATAAGGATTTTCTATCTGCAATAATAGCATCACTGAATCCAGGTAATTGTTGTTCTAAACCGGTATCTCTCAAACTTTCAAAACTAAATAAACTACTACCAAAAAGAGTGAAGAGTAATGTTAACCCGCCAACACCTATAGTCGCATATTTTAAATATTTCAATTGGGTTTGTTTATCATTATTATCCTTCAAGAATTTATTAACTGTTAATATTGCCAATAATGGAATCGCTAATTCTGCTATTACTTGAATGGAGGATACTGCTCTGAATTTATTGTATAAGGGTACATGATCAATAAAGAAATTTGTTAAGGCCGGAAAATTTTTACCCCAACTTAACAGAATTGAAAATACAGTAGCAGCCAATAACCATTTTTTAAGATTTCCTTTTACAGAAAACAATCCCAGAACGAATAAAAAAATGAGTACAGCTCCGATATACGCTGGGGCTTCAACATATGTTTGTGCTCCCCAATAGGTTGGTAAATTTTCTGCAAAACTCTTGGCTTGAGTTCTGCCAATTTTGTCTTTTAAAAAGATATAAGTTTCAGAATCTTTTCCTAAATTTTCTCGACTGCCTCCGCCATAAAACCTAGGTATTAATATGTTAAAAGTTTCCAAAGTACCATAACTATATTCTGTTATATATTCTTTTGTTAAACCCGTAGTAATATCTTGTTTAGGAGTCCCGTCTGGCCTTATAGTTAACTCACTTTTACTTCTGGTACTTTCTTTCGCATATTCTTGAGTTGCCAATAAACTGGTAGTATTAACTCCAATTGCAATAATCACCGCAGCAAATAAAATTATAATACTTTTTACAAAATGTGGGAGTGTTTTTTCTTTTAGAGCATCAAACAAATAAATCAATCCCAAAATTATGACCATAAACATCAAATAATATGACATTTGTGGGTGACTGGCATTGATCTCTAAAGCCATACCCAATGCAGTTAAAACAAAACCAATTAAATAATTCCGTTTAAAAACGGATAAAATACCTGCCAAAACAACTGGCATATAGGCAATGGCATGTGCTTTTGCATTGTGTCCTGCACCAAAAATGATTATTAAATAGGTAGAAAAACCAAAAGCTAAGGCGCCTACAATGGCCAATTTCCATTCTACCTTTAAAACATACAATAGTATAAAAAACCCTAAAAAGTATAAGAACAGATAGTCAGCAGGCCGTGGTAAAAAACGCAATAACTGGTCTGCCTTTTTAATATAATTATGTGGATAATATGCGCTAACATTATACGCAGGCATTCCTCCAAAAACTCTATTGGTCCAATAAGGTTCCTTGTCATGCTCTGCTCTAAAGTCTACAATTTCTTTAGAAACACCTTTAAATTGAGCTATATCACTTTGAAATAATTTTTTCCCTTCTAATACAGGAGAAAAATACGCCAAGGAAATTATTACAAATACTAAAATGGCTATTAAAAAAGGAAGTACTTTATTATTTTTCATGTTTATTCCTTTAGGCATAGAAATTATTCAACATCTTCATAATCAGTATATTCACCTACATCATTATTACTTTTCGTTGATTGATTTGGCGTCTTATCAATGATCGTTTCACCTTCTTTCACATGTTTTTCGGCGGGGGGACTTTTTTGCTGTTGTTCGTTAAATTTTTTCTCAACATTATTCATCATTCGTTTAAAAAACAACGGAAATACTATCCTACCTATAAATTTTAAGGCATAATAAATTACTACAATTATAAGTATGGTCCTGATAAAGTTCACTAATCCAGCTTGTTGCATTAAAAAAATAATCTTCTTAAATAATTTTTTATGTTGTTTTCAAAAATAACAATTTGAACGCAACTAAAGCGTTTAGTTATAGATAAAATGTTTAATTTGTAAAATTAAAATTCAGTTATGCGAAAAATCGGAGTGTTTTTATTTTTAATTGGTTGTTTTCATATGGGTTCAGCTCAATATACAGAACTAATCAATTCTAGAAGACCTGGTTTTTCAGATAGTCCATTTAGTGTTGGCACTCATGTCTTACAGATAGAAAGTGGCTTGTTTTATGAAAATCAAAATACAACTGATTATAAAATTAAATCATTAGGTACTGATATCATGGTACGATATGGTCGTTTTTTTGAAAAGTTAGAACTAAATTTAAATCTTGCTTTTCAACATGACAACTTAAATTTTGACAACCCTTTAACTGACGACATGAAGAGAACCGGGCTATCACAACTTACCGTAGGTGCTAAATATTTAGTGTATATGTCTAAATTCAAAGACAAATCAAAAGAAATACGTAGCTGGAAAGCCAAAACCAAGTTTGACTGGAAAAGACTTATTCCATCTGTAGGAGTTTATGCGGGTGCTAATGTTCCGATTACTAAAAATTTTATCGGTGGTAATTTTCCACAATATATTGAAGATTCATTCAGTCCTAAAATTGCCCTCTATACGCAAAACGATATAACAGATAGATTTGTTTTTTTAATGAATTTAATTATGGATAAAATAGGCTCTGGTCATAAAGAAAATTCATATATTCTTACGGGTACTTATACCTTAGATAACAAGTTTTCTGTTTTTGCAGAGCACCAGGGTATTTTTAAAGATAATGATATACCTAATGATTTTCAGTTTGGTGGCGGAGTTGCCTATTTATTATCAAAAGACATGCAAGTTGACGCTTCTGTTAGAGCTATTAGTGATCGTGATGGCTCTACTTTTTTATTTGGAGCCGGATTTTCATGGCGATTGGACAAGCATGAAGATCAGTTCAAATTGATTGGCTCTAATGGTGATTTAACTGATAAGAAAAAAGAGGGTAATTTCTTCTCAAGATTATTAGGGAAAAATAAAACGGCTAAACAACAACGTGATGTGAAAACAGTTAAAGCCAAAAAACGTAAGGTTAAAAAACTTAAGCCTAAGAAAAGTAAGAAGCAAATTAGAGAGGAAAAAGAAGCAAAGAAGAGATTAAAAGAATCTAAAAAGCGACAAAAAAAAGAAAAAAGAGATTATAATAAAAACTACGAACCTCCAAAAAAAGACCCTCCAAATGATAACGGTTAAAGAAGTTATTACAAAAAGAGATTTTAAAAAGTTTGTTACATTCCCCTTTAGTTTATATAAAGATAATCCGTATTGGATACCTCCCATAATTAATGATGAATTAGCGGGTTTTGATAAAACTAAGAATCCTGCTTTCGAAAATGCGCAGGCTCAATTTTTTTTAGCTTATAAAAACAACAAAATTGTTGGAAGAGTTGCAGCCATTGTAAATCATACGGAAATTAACCAACAAGGTTTGAAAAAAATGCGATTTGGTTGGTTTGATGTTCTAGATGATGTTGAAATTACTAAGGTTCTTCTTGACAGAGTTCATGAAATAGGAAAAGAAAATAAGTTGGAATTTATTGAAGGGCCGGTTGGTTTTTCAAATCTTGATAAAGTTGGCGTCTTAACAGAAGGATTTGACCAATTAGGCACAATGATAACCTGGTATAACCATCCTTATTATAAAGATCATTTAGAGACATTGGGTTTTGTAAAAGAAAAGGAATATTTAGAATGGAAATTCCCTTTTAGAAATGTAAAGCCTGAGTTTTTTAAGAAAGCTAACGAATTAGTTAAAAAACGATATCAACTTAAATCAATCAATTTTACTTCAACCAAAGAAATTTTGCCTTATGTAGACAAAATGTTTGATCTATTTAACGATAGTTATGCCAAGCTTTCTTCGTTTGTTCCAATTTCTGATTCTCAAAAAGAATATTTTAAAAAAAAATATATCAGTTTTATCAATCCGCAATACATTACTTATGTAGCAGACAAAAATGACCAATTAGTAGGCTTCGCTATTGTAATGCCTTCGTTTTCTCACGCTTTACAAAAAGCAAAAGGAAGATTGTTTCCTTTTGGCCTGTTTCATTTATTAAAAGCAAAAAAGCAAAGTAAAGAGGTCATTTTTTACCTTATTGGAATACATCCTGATTATCAAAATAAAGGCGTACATGCAATCATTTTTAACGACTATTATGATGCATTTACTAAATTAGGAATAGAAAATTGTATAAGAACTCCAGAATTATCTGATAATATTGCTATTCAACAGATATGGAAACATTTCGATCCTAAAATTTACAAAAAAAGAAGAACCTACCGTAAAAACATATAATGCAACTATTTTACAATGCAAATATTACTGAAGACACTAAACAGTTTACGTTTGATAGAACTGAAAGCAGGCATATTGTTAGGGTGCTACGAAAAAAAATTGGCGATCAATTATTGATCACAAATGGAAAGGGAATTTTATTTACTTCTGAAATTGCTATAGCCGATGATAAAAATTGTATAGCTAATATAATTTCAGTTGATGAAAAATCGAAAGCACGGAATTACCATCTACACATCGCCATAGCTCCTACCAAAAATATTGATAGGTTTGAGTGGTTCTTAGAAAAAGCTACCGAAATTGGTATCGATGAAATTACGCCTCTTAAATGTGAACGTTCAGAAAGGAAAAATATAAAATCTGATCGTTTAGAAAAAATTATTGAGTCGGCTATGAAACAATCACTTAAGTTTCAGCTACCAAAATTGAACCCCTTAATCAGTTTCTCTGAATTTATCAATAAGGATTTTGAAAGTGACTTATTCATTGCGCATTGTGAAAAAACTGATAGAAAAACGCTAAAAACATCACTACAACCTAAGCAAGATGTTGTTATTTTGATTGGACCTGAAGGAGATTTTTCAAAATCAGAAATTGAAAAAGCATTACAGCATGATTTTACTCCGATCACATTAGGTGAAAGTAGACTACGAACCGAAACAGCCGGTGTTGTTGCCACAAATATGATATCATATATTAATCAATAAAAAGAGCATCACAAATTTGCGATGCTCTTTAACTTCTTAATTATTATCGATTATCCTTTCTTTGCTTTTATTTCTATCACAAATTCAATTTCGTCATTAATCAATTTATCCTTTAAATCTTCAAAGAATTTTCCAGACCTGAATTTTATATCCCAATCTGTTCTATCAATTGTAAAAGGTTCACTTTTAAAAGATAATTCATCTCCATTAAAAGTAACAACAGCCGGAAATTCAATGTTTTTCTTAATATTCTTAACTGTTAAGTTTCCTTTAACCATTATTTTACCTTCCTTGTCATTAACACCTGTAATAGTAAATACACTAAACGCATTATTCTCCACATCGAAGAAATCAGGGCTTGATAAATGGCCAACTAATTTACCATTCCATTTGGGGTCTTCTAGATCAAGATCTTTGATAGTTTTCATATCAATCACAAAATTTCCACCGGCTAACTTATCGTCTGTGATTGCAAAATATCCCTCAGATATTTTAATAGTCCCATTATGAGTTCCTGATGGCTTAAATCCTTTCCAAGCTACTGTTGAGCTATCAACTTCGGCTATATATTTAACTGCTTCGGCTTCAATCTTAGTAACCTCTTCTGCATCTTTTGCTTCAGTTTCATTTTTTGCTTTTTTGCAAGAAACTACTGCTAAACCAATAAATAGTACCGCCGTAATTTTTAAAAATTCATTTCTCATTTGATTATTGTTTTTAGTTTTGTTTGCCAAATTTACTAAAGACTTTTCTAAACGAATCCTGGAATTGCCTTAATTATTAATTATTTTGCATTTATTATTTATTTAATAGATTTGTTTCTATAATATTTAAACTACATGTACAAATATTTCTTTTTAATAATCCTATTTTCAATATCTCTTTCAGGCCAAGAAGTAGCCATATTAAAATATAGCGGTGGTGGTGATTGGTATGCAAACCCTACAGCTATACCTAATCTAATAAAATTTAGCAACGATAATATCAACACGACTATTCATGAAAAACCCTATACAGTTGATGTAGGTAGTGCTGAAATTTATAATTATCCTATTGTATTTATGACTGGTCATGGCAATGTTTTCTTTTCAGAGAATGATGCTGAAAACCTAAGGAAATATTTAACTTCAGGCGGATTTTTACATATCTCGGATAATTATGGGTTAGATCCTTATATCAGAAAAGAAATTAAAAAAGTGTTTCCCAATATTGAATTTCAAGAAATTCCATATAACCACCCAATTTATAATCAAACATATTCATTTGATCGTCTACCAAAAATTCATGAACACGATGGCAAGCAAGCACAGGGTTTTGGTGTTTTTTATGAAGGAAGGATGGTTTGCTTTTATGATTATGAAAGTGATTTAAGTGATGGATGGGAAGATCAAATTGTGCACAATGATCCGATTAACGTAAGGGGAAAAGCATTACAAATGGGTGCAAATATTATTGAATATGTTTTTAAAAATTAATAGCGAACAATTTGTAGATACTGTAAAAATTAACTTTGATACAGAAGGCCTATGGGTGCTAAACATAACCCTGGCTATTATTATGTTCGGTGTTGCCTTAGGTATTACCCTAGACGATTTTAAACGACTTTTTAAAAACCCTAAAATTGTTTTGATAGGAATTTTTTCTCAGTTTATCTTATTCCCATTTATAACTTTTTTATTGGTGAATATAATAAATCCTGTACCAAGTATTGCTTTAGGAATGATTATGGTAGCAGCATGTCCAGGAGGTAACATCTCAAATTTTATGACCCAGCTTTCAGGCGGAAATGCAGCTTTATCAGTAAGTCTTACAGCTTTTGCTACTTTGGTTGCCGTTTTAATGACTCCAATTAATTTATCTTTTTGGGGGAACTTATATGAACCTACTGCTCAAATATTAAGGACCGTACAGTTAGATCCTTTTGAATTGGTAAAATTAGTATCATTAATTTTAGGCATCCCTCTATTATTGGGAATGATTATTAGAAATAGAAAACCTGATCTTGCTTCAAAAATTTCTAAATTTTTAAAACCTTTTTCTATATTCATATTTTTAATTTTTATAGTATTAGCCTTTTATGATAATTTAGATATATTTACGAAGTACATTCATTATGTGTTTTTTATCGTCGTCTTACATAACTTTTCAGGCTATTTGGGAGGTTTTTATTTTGCAAAAGCAATGAGGTTGTCATATTTTGATCAGAAGACATTGGCATTAGAAACTGGAATTCAAAATTCCGGTTTAGGCCTACTGTTGGTTTTTGCATTTTTTGATGGACTAGGAGGTATGGCCTTATGTGTAGCATTTTGGGGAATTTGGGATATTGTATCCGGTTTAGGTCTCGCTTATTATTGGTCTAAAAAAACTGCTAAAATCACCGTATAATTTTGAATCGAATTTGGTATAACATCGTTAAAATATATATTAGAACTGGTTTATTTTTCTTCCATAAAAAAATAATTGTTAATGGTTTAAATAATATTCCAAGAAAAGGAGCTGTGCTGTTTGTCTCTAACCATAAAAATGCATTGATAGACCCCTTATTAATTGCTACAACTTCCACAAGGACCATTCACTTTCTAACCAGGGCAAGTGCTTTTAAAATAAAATTTGTAAAATGGCTACTTTCAACTATTAATATGCTTCCCATATATAGAATGAGAGATGGTAAAGAAACGCTAACAAAAAATGAAGAGGTCTTTAAGAAATGTTATGCCATTTTAAGTAAGAAGAAAACTTTATTAATTTTTCCTGAAGGTACTCATGATCTTAAACGTTTGATAAGACCTTTAAGCAAAGGGTTTACAAGAATTGCCTTCGGTACATTAGAACACAACCCAGATTTAGAATTACAGATCGTACCTGTTGGTTTAAATTATACAGAGGCTACACTTTTTGGAGAAAGCGCTTCCATTTATTATGGTAAACCAATATTGGTAAATCCTTTTTTTAATATAAACGACATCAATGCTTCTACATTAGATCTAAAAAGGGTTGTTCTTGAAAAAATGAAAGAACTAACTACTCATATTGACATAGAAAATTATGAAGAAACAATCGAGAAATTGGGCGCTGTTGACCATTTAGATCCTGAGAAAGTCAATGATTTGTTACAAAATTTGCCCAATGAGAAACCATCCACATTAGGCCAAAAGAAACCGAATTTTCTTTGGAAAGCGTTAAAATTCATAGTGTCAGTAAATAGTATTATCCCTTTAATAATATATAAATCAATAGAACCAAATATTAAGGAAATAGAATTTGTAAGCACAACAAAATTTGCTATCGGAATTACGGCTTTTCCATTATTTTATTTTTTACAAAGCTTGGTAAACAATTACTTTTTTGGAACAACGGCGGCTACAGTTTATGTTCTTTTAAGTATTTTTTCAGTTCTATCGTTAGCAAAAACAAAATAATTATTCTTCAATAATAGCATCCTGAATTAACTGTTGTGTTTTAGTTCTAATATCATGCTCAATAAGTTTGTCATTTTCGGCCGTTGGATATACTCTGTTCGATAAAAACACATATACCAATTGAGTCTCCGGATCTGCCCAAGTATAGGTTCCAGTATAACCGCTATGACCAAAACTTTCGGACGAAACACAACCACAAGTTGCTTTGATTTCAGGATCTATTTGAGGTTTATCAAAACCTAAGCCTCTTCGAACACTATCCTTTTCATAATATCTATGATTAAATTTTTGAATAGTCTCACGCTTTAAGAAACGTTTACCTCCATAATAGCCTTCCTGCATATACATTTGCATCATCTTGGCAACATCATTAGAGCTAGAGAATAATCCTGCATTTCCATTTACACCACCAAGCATAGCTGCACCTTGATCATGAACATAACCATGTAATAATTGATTTCTATAATACTTATCTCTTTCGGTCGGTACTATTGAATTTTTTAAAAACTTCTCCAGGGGTTTATAGGTTAATGTTTTAGCTCCTAGTGGTTTATAAAAATACTGATCATTTGTAATATCCATTGGTTTTTTATACGTTTTTTCTAAATATTCTTTAATAAGATAAAAAATGAGTCCACTATATTTATACTCCCTTTTTTCCCTTAATGGAGAATCAGCAATCATTTGATAGATTGAATCTTTATAATCAGATCGTAAATAGAAATTTTTTGCAACTTCAACAGGAAATTTTCTTGAACCTCTTGCTCTATAATATTTCCCCATAGGTTTTTGAGTAATGCTATCAACAGTAAATTTAAAATAGGGTATCCATGGTACAAACCTGCCGTAATGCGAAAGTGCATCTCTTAGAGTAATAGTATCTTTATCTGAATTTTTTAAAACGGGCATTAAGTCGCCTAATTGTGAATCAAGCGTTAATTTTCCTTCCTCTTCCAATTTCATTATCAAAGGTAGACCGCCTAATATTTTAGTTACAGAAGCCAGATCATAAAGGTCAGTATCTTTAACTTTTCTGACTTTTTTATCGGTATGATATCCAAAATTTTTACGATAAACAACCTTTCCATGTCTCGCTACCAGAACTTGCAAGCCAGGTGCCATAGCTGAATCAATCACTACATTTGCAATAGAATCGACTCGATGCAGTAATTCGCTACTCATTCCAACTTCTTCCGGGTAACCATATGATAATCTTTTCAAGTCAGTAGATTTTAATCCAGTTCCTTGAGCAAAATAATTGTTTATTGATACGGGTAATTCTCCTTTGGTTGATAATGCTCCAAATATCATTTGAGCAGAAATATCCTGAGATATTTGACTGTTTTGATAAGATACGACCAATCCTTCTATATTGGTAAACGTTTTAATATCCAGCAAACTGTAAGGGCTTGCAAAAATATCTAAAATGACATGTTTTTTTCTGGCAATTTCTTGTAGCCAAACTAACTCTTTATTAGCAAATTTAAAGTCCTTCCAGGGATTTGCATTTGATTTGTGATAACCAATTATTACTTGGCTATATGGTTTTAATCTTTTAATAATTTCATCTAATTTTTTTCCAGAAATTACATCTACTTGAGCATAATCATTTAATCTTTCTATAAAGGTATTATTGTCAGCATCCCCTAATTTGACATAGGCTATCTTGCTCTCCGCAAGATCTTTAATTGGAAAAACGTCTCGTTCATTTTTGACTAAAGTAATCGAATTTTCAACCAATTGGTGATGTAAAATTTCCGCTTCTAAGTTATTCAAATCAGGTTCTAAGTTTTCCACTTTAATAGGGTTGTAATTTCTAAGGCCAGCCCAATATTTTGCTTTTAATATTTTTCTCAATGATTCATCTAATCTTTCTTCAGAAAGTTCACCATCTGTAATCGCTTTTTTCATTTTTATGACCGTAGCAGGAATATCTTCTGGTATCAACAATAAGTCATTTCCAGCTAAAAAAGCTGCCATATTAATATCGGCAGATGAAGAAAAGTCAGCAGCTCCTCTCATGTTTAAAGCATCGGTCATAATTAGACCTTCAAAACCCAGCCTTACCTTTAATAAGCCAGTTATAATATTTTTTGATAAAGAGGAAGGTAAACTTCCATTAGGTTCAAAACTAGGGACACTTAAATGTGCTGTCATAACACTGGCCAATCCTACATCAAAAAGTTTTTTATAAGGATACAACTCAATAGAATCCAACCTTTCTGCCGTAAAAGGTATGGTAGGTAATGTAAGATGCGAATCTGCATCAGTATCACCATGACCGGGGAAATGTTTTGCACAGGCCAATACATTTTCACTTTGTATACCTTTGGTAAATGCCATGGATTTATTAGCAACATTTTCTCTACTTTCTCCAAATGAACGATTACCTATAATAGGGTTTTTGGGGTTAATATTTATATCGACAACCGGGGCGAAATTTATATGAATGCCTAAGCGTTTACAATGTTTACCTAACTGCTCACCAAATTGTTCAATTAATTGATCGTCTTGTATCGCACCTAAGGTCATATTCCATGGAAAACGATAGGTGTTTTTCAATCGCATGTCAAGACCCCACTCACCATCGAATCCAATTAGTAGTGGCACTTTAGAAATATCCTGGTAGTGATTGTTTAAAACAGCTTGCTTTTCAGGTGTACCCTGCATAAATATAAGACCACCAATCTCATACCTATTTATTAAATTATCAATAAAATCTTTGTGCTTTTCATCTTTGTTAGAATAAGCTTGTACCATAAAAAGCTGACCAATTTTTTGATCAATAGTCATGGAATTTATAATGCTATCTACCCAAGTTCTTTGACCGTAATTATCCATTTTTTCCAACGGATCTAATTGTTGGGCGTTAATTATTGATGTTAATAATAGGAAAACAATTGAAAATATTTTAAAATTCATCGGATATAAAATAAATGATACAGTAAATTAATAATTAAATTTTTGATTAACAGGATTTAAGCAACTACTTCATTAAAAACTTATTATGCCAACTATGGCGTGCCTCAACTTCCCAGCTTAAATCAAAATCAGCTTTAGAAACTACCATATTATTAAATACAACTGTACTGGAATTAATTTTTTGTTGTTTTACAAATTCTTTAAAATCTTTTAAAGAAACTGTATTAATATTAGTGCCGTCTTTGAAAGAAACATTCATTTTGTTTAGCAGGTCAACTTTAAATTCATTTTGAAGGTCTCTAATAATATGCACAGAAGCGTCTATTGAACATCCAGAAACATCATTATAATTTTCATCTACTGAAAGTATAATAAATTGATCATATTCAATTTTATAGGAGGCTTTTAAATCTTCTCCATGGCGTTTCCAGTTGGAAACGAAATTTTTTAGCCTATCTGATATTTTATCTAGGTCATCAGTTGTAAATTCCCTATCAGCTTGGTAGATCCAAACTCTTGAATTATCAGGCATTAAACTAAAATCAACATACATATTTATAACTTTTGATTAAATTTATTTTTTAAATCATCAAGGCTATTACTTTTCTTATCTGCTTGATTTCTTTCTTTAATTTCACTTAAAACTTTTTTGGTATATAGTGGAAAATCGGCATTCTGGATCCAGGAATAATATCCTTTATCTTTTTCTAATATTTCTATCACTTTTTTGCCTCTATATTTACCAAAGGTAAAAATTTCGTTATCGTCATCATCAAATGTGATAAAACCGGCAAAGTCGGCCCGTTTTTTTTGCAATGAATATTCATTTAGAAATTTAATATCGTTTTCTAAATCATCATATTTATCCAATTGAGCTTTTAATATCTCATAAGTTGCAATTGTATCTGCCTCAGCTGAATGGGCATTCTCCAAATTTTTACCGCAATAAAATTGATAAGCAGCACTTAATGTGCGTTGTTCTTTCTTATGGAATATAACCTGTACATCAACCGCCACCTTATTTTCCATGTCAAAATCTATCTCAGCACGAAGCATCTCTTCCGCCAATAAAGGAATATCGAATCGGTTAGAATTAAAACCCGCCAAATCGCAACCTTCTATTAATTTACTGATCTCTTGTGCCAGTTCTTTAAACGTCGGTTCAGTGACAACTTTTTCATTTGTGATACCATGTATGGCAATAACCTCTTTTGGTATTTCAATTTCAGGATTTACCAACCATGTTTTACTTTCTTTATTCCCGTTAGGAAATACTTTTAAAATAGAAATTTCTACAATTCTATCTTTTGCTATATTAACACCAGTAGTTTCAAGATCAAAAAAAACAATGGGTTTTGTAAGTTTTAATTCCATATGCAATTTTAAAGCTCAAAGATACAATTTGTAACTAGATATTGTTAACATTTAACATATTTGAAAATCAATGTAAAAGTGTATAAAAGAACG
>CAZJCZ010000020.1:0-22377 GCA_964544575.1 uncultured Flavobacteriaceae bacterium
ATGATAAGGGCTTCATTTAATGAAGAACAGAATCCGGCTTATAGCCTACTTTTTTTTAGATTATAGAAAAGGTAATTGTAATTAAAATCAATTATGAAAAACAATCTTTGGTATTTTGAAGATGTAAATCTTTTCAAAATATTATGCCCACATAAATTTGCAGCTTTTAAAAAAGATCACGATTTAAGTATTTATAAAAAAAGTGATTATATCTATTTTGAAGAAGATTCAGCCAATAAGATTTATTTGATAAATAAGGGTAAAGTTAAAATTGGTTACTACACTGAGGATGGAAAAGAGATCATAAAGTCAATACTGACCCGAGGCGAAATATTTGGTGAAAAAGCTATGCTTGGGATAGATAAGCGCAACGAATTTGCGCAATCTATTGATAATTCAACTTCTATTTGTCCGGTTACTAAAGAAGCTCTTTTTTTATTGATGAGAGACAATGTATCAATAAGCTTAAAAATTTATAAATTTATTGGTCTTCGTATAAAAAAACTGGAAAGGAGATTACAACTACTTTTATTTAAAGATACTAAAACACGATTGTTAGAATTTTTAAATGAAATGTGTGAAGATTATGGTTATAAATGTGAAGAAACAGGTGATCATATTATACATCACCCTTATACACAAAAAGATATTGCTACACTAATTGGAACTTCAAGACCTACACTTAATATTTTATTAAATGAACTAAAAGAAGAAAAAGTATTAAGTTTTAATAGAAAAGAAATCAGATTATTTAAAAAAAGCGTTTAATGTTAGCTAGCTAACATTTTGAGAATATTGTCTATAATATATTTGTCATATAATTTTAAAATAAATTTTATGATAAAAAGAATTTTAGGTATAGCCATAGTAGCTATCAGTTTATTTTTCACATCTTGTTTAAATGATGATGACGGACCTACAACAGCAATTTTAACCTTAGACATTAATGGATTAGAAGATTTAGGTCCTGATTTTGTTTATGAAGGATGGATCATTGTAAATGGGGCTCCTGTTAGCACCGGTACTTTTACAAATATAGCCACAGGCCAAACTTTTGCAATTGATAAGATAATGCTAGACGCTGCAACAAAATTTGTTTTAAGTATTGAGCCAGAAGGAGAAACAGGAACAGCTGCAGCGACTCCATCAGACACAAAATTGGTGGTAGGTGATTTTGCAGGAAATTCAGCTTCAATTTCTATTGGAACGGTTGGTGATTTTAGTTCTACCACCCCTTCCGGAGTGTTTTTTTTAAGATCACCGACTGATGAGGCGGGCGGTAATAATGGTAATGATGAAAATGGTATTTGGTTTGGTACGCCTGGTGCACCACCTTCACCTGCCTTTACCTTACCAACTTTAGAAGCCGGATGGAAATATGAAGGTTGGGTAGTAGTTGATGGAGTTGGGCCCTTGACAACAGGTACTTTTACGTCCTTTGATACTCTTGACGATAATGCTGGAGCCGTCACTTCTTTCGGTGGAACTGAAAATGTAGGACCACCAATACCGGGTGAAGATTTCTTTAACAATGTTCCGGTGGGCTTTACATTTCCATTAGATTTAAGAGGAAGAACCGTAGTAATTTCGGTTGAACCGTCTCCTGATAACTCACCAAATCCGTTTTTATTAAAACCTTTGGTTGGAACCGCGGGTAATGACACAGCACCGACTACCTATGATTTAGGGTTTAGTAATTCTTCTTTTCCTACAGGTACTGTAACCAGATAATTGACAAAATGTTAAGAATTAAAAAGGTGTAACATGTGTTGCACCTTTTTTTTTGTTTAATTTGTAAGATTGTAATCAATTAAACAACTAAGAGAAAAATTCTTAATAACATGAAATTCAATAAGAAAACAATATATAATATTTTATTTTTTGGTTTTATCATTTTTATATTCACACCCTATGGTTTAGGTGTGAAGTCTAAGCTAATACAAGGTATTACCTATGTTAAAACTTTTGTTTTTTCACCCTCTGTTGCAAATGTTGATGAGAGAGTTAAATTAGATACGTATGATTTTAAATTGAAAGGAATTGCAAATGCGACTGATGTTACTTTAGAATCATTAAAGGGGAAAGTTATTTTTATTAACTATTGGGCAACCTGGTGCCCTCCTTGTAGAGCAGAAATGCCCATGATCAAGAAATTATATGATGGTTATAAAGATAAAGTAGTATTTCTTTTTATAACTTCTGATGGTAGCATTAAAGTAGAAAAATTTTATGCTGATCATTCCTATGAATTCCCAACTTATAATATGTTATCAAACCCTCCTCAACAAATTGATACTAAAAGTATACCAGCAACTTTTATTTTAGATAAACAGGCTAAAGTAGCAATAGCCGAATATGGTGCTGCAGATTGGAATAGTGGTAAGGTTCGAAAATTGTTAGATGAATTATTAGAGCAATAAAAAATCCGCTAGGGGATATTAGCGGATTTTATAAAGACTAAAATCGTCGATTTATTTAATGATGATTGTTTGTTACTGTTAATGGCAAACGATACATCTTTCCTTCAATAATACCTGAAGTATTTACTTTTTTATAATTTAATTTACTTTTAATGTATCTGTCCAAATCACTATTTTCAGAAATTACGGATACAATAACGATTTCATTTTTGTCATTTAAAATAAACTGTACTTCGGCTTTGACCTCAGTATCAATGTCTACTGTAAATTCGTCTCCTAAAATATTTGTTATTTCATCACGTAGCTCACTCAAAGGGTTGTCAGTGTTGAATGGTGTGGCAAACGATACTGCTGAGATAGCAAATGCAAATACTAAGGCAATTAATTTTAAATTTTTCATGATAGGAAATGTTTTAATTAAACTTATTTAGCTAATAGACTAAGCTTTGCTTGTAGTTGTTACATGAGAGTTCCTTGTTTAACTAAAATTTAATACAAGTTAACATATATTAACATGAAGGTAGTAATATGTTAATATTCTGATAAGATTATTATTTAAATTACGAAGTAGTCTTACCAATTACATTTAAAAGGATTGAGCATCCTTTTTTAATTTCATCATTACTAATGTTTAATGGAGGTGTAATTCTTATTGCTTTACCTTCATAGAGTAACCAAAAAAGTAATAAACCGTTTTCTAATGCTTTTAATATAACTTTTGAAACTATATCAGGGGATTCCATGATGATGGCTAACATTAATCCTTTACCTCTTATTTCTTTAATTGCATCGTGTTGTAATAACTTTCGAAATAATTTTTCCTTTTCTAAAACTTCTTTTATTAAGTTACTATCAACAATTTCTTTACAAGTTGCCAGTGCAGAGGCAGCAATAAGAGGATGACCTCCAAAAGTAGTTATATGTCCTAAAGCAGGATTTTTTTTAAAAACTGCCATCATTTCAGTAGAAGCAATAAAAGCTCCTATCGGCATTCCACCACCCAATCCTTTTCCAACAATGAGTATATCAGGAGCAACATGGTAGTTTTCGAAGCCAAATAATTTCCCTGTTCTACCTATACCAGTTTGTATTTCATCTAATATTAATAATGCTCCAACTTCGTTACAACGTTTTTTAACTTTCAATAAATAATCATTTTTAGGAACAATAAAGCCAGCGCCACCTTGTATAGTTTCTAAAATTACAGCTGCCGTGCGGTTTGTAATATGTTGGATGTCGTTTTCATTATTAAAGGATATGAATTTAGCTCCTGGTATTAATGGCCTATATGCTGAGTTTTGTTGTTCATTACCACATATACTCATAGCACCCTGAGTATTACCATGATAAGCATTTTTAGCTGCAATTATTTCACTCCTTCCAGTATAACGTTTTGCTAATTTTAAGGCGCCTTCTGTTGCTTCAGTTCCTGAATTTGTGAGATATACCGACTGTAATTCAGATGGTAAATGTTTACTCAAATATTTACACAATTCAACTTGAGGTTTCTGCACAAATTCACCATATACCATGACATGTGTATATTTTTCTAGCTGTACAAGGATTGCATTTTTAATGACAGGATGATTATGACCTAAACTGTTCGCAGAAACCCCCGCAATAAAATCTAAATATTCCTTATTATTGGTATCATATACATAGCTCCCATTAGCATGTGATATTTCTAGCCCTAAAGGATGAGGAGATGTTTGTGCCTGATATTTTAAAAAATCAGTTTTCATTTAAGACTAATTTTCTTTTTTTTCTTTTAGTTTCTTTTCTTCCTCCAAGATTTTTGTGAACTTGTCTCTAAGTTTATCTTCCTCTTGTTCTTTAATATCATTTCCTTCAGCTTCTTTTATATATTCATCTTTAATAAAAATGTCTTCTTTATTAAATGGCCTTTCACTTTCGCGCCAAATGAAACCTTTAAATAATCGAACGTTTTCATCAAGTCTAGAAGGAGGGTTTGTCTCTCCATCAGGGTTGGTATAGTATATAGTAGACAATATTTCATTATTCTTTAATTCAATATAGATAGAACTACAAGTAGTTTTATCGATCCCTATAAGACTATTGTCATTATCATTTCTCAAAAACAATATGCTTTCTGAATTTCCAATTACATTGATATCATGCAAATCATTATCAATAAATTTCCCTAAGATTTTTCTACCTTTAATTTGATTGAAACCCGTTGAATCCTTTTGAATTATAAAAGCATGCTGCAACACTTTTAAACTATCTAATTTTTCGCTTTTAGGGCTGGAAATTAAGTGAATACTATCTCCAGTTATTTGAGTGTCTTGAGACCAAAGCACGGGATTTTTAAACAATTGAGTTAAACCTGATTGTTGATCAGTATGAATAGAGTCACATTTACCACTTAAATCTTTTTTAAAAAATTTAACACGATGAAAAGCTCTTAAAATTCTCTTTTCCGGATTACCGGTAATTAATAAGGTATCACCGTGTATATACATTGAATCTTTTTCAATCTTCATAATAGCAACAGCCCTATCAACTACATATGCAGAGTCTAATTTTTTATAAAATTCCGCATAGTTTCCTCTAATAATAGAATTATTTACTGTGTCTTTCATCTGAATATTCTTTGTAGCAGATGCGAACCCTTTGTTTCGGTCATAATACAAGCTATCAGCTGTTATTGTTCTATTATTGTATTCAATTCTAGCATTTTTGGTGAAGTGTGAGATATTTGTCTTAGTATCGTAAAATCCTTTTTCTGTATAGATAAAGTTATCTTCACCTGTAATGGTTGATGGACCGTATAAAAATGTTTGTCCATTATTAGTAAAGTAATCTAAATGGTCAGATTCTAAAACATAATCCGGATTGGTCAAAACCACGTTTGAAAGTGCTTGAAACTTCGAGGTCTTTAAAAAATAATTCCCTTCTCTACTTTCTAAGACATTGGTAGTATCTTTTATAATAGCTCCATAACGGTAATATAATAGCTGTTCCGTTCTGTTAAAGTCTAAGGTGTCAGTTGTAAGGGTCATCAGCGCGTCTTTTAAAATGACGTTTCCCCAAGATCGTGCTAATTTATTATTACCGTTGTACTCAACATAAGTACTAGTTTGTGATATGCTATCTCCTTGATTTAGAACTACATCACCAAAAGCTTTTAAGAAATTATCATTTTTATAATGGATTGCTTTTTTACTTCTCAGAGAAATACCATCGTGTTCCATATAAACATTACCTAATAGAACTGTTGCACCAGGATAGTTTTCTTCATCAATCGTTGAGTTATCTGCATGAACAATTTTAATACGTTTTTGCTGCGCATTAACCGAAAGAGTCATTAAAAGAAATGCAATGAATAGAAGTTTATGCAACATTATATCAATTTGCTACAAAACTAATAAAAAAGGCATTAGTAAAATGATAGTAAACTTTAATTTAATGTTAAAGACATTATTTTACAGTTATCTAAAAATTGTCTGTTTTCTATCTGGACCTACAGAAACAATTTTAACAGGAACTTCCACTGTTTTTTCAATAAAATTGATATACTCAATTAGATTTTCAGGTAGTTGATCAGCGGATTCCATTTTTGTTAAATCAGCCTGCCAACCTTTTAACTTTGTATAATTTATCGAAAGATTTTCAGGTTCAATAGAATAGGGTAGGTGTGTAATTTCTTTACCTTTATAGTTATAAGAAGTACAAACTTTTAAGGTGTCAAATCCAGATAGCACATCACCTTTCATCATCATTAGTTGAGTAACACCATTTACTTGAACTGCATATTTTAAGGCTACCAGATCTAACCAACCACAACGACGAGGTCTTCCTGTAGTTGCTCCAAATTCATGCCCCACTCTTGACATAGTTTCACCATCCTTATCAAATAGTTCGGTTGGAAAAGGCCCCGAACCAACACGAGTTGTATACGCCTTAAAAATTCCAAAGACATCTCCAATTTTATTTGGGGCAACCCCTAAACCTGTACAAGCACCGGCCGCAGTTGTGTTTGAGGAAGTTACAAAAGGGTAAGTACCGAAGTCGATATCAAGCATTGATCCTTGCGCACCTTCAGCTAAAACAGTTTTACCATTTTTTATGGCATTGTTTAAGTATTCTTCACTGTCAATAAAAGTTAATTGTTTTAAAACTTCAATTGCTTCGCAGTATTCAGCTTCCAATTCTTTAAGATCATATTCAATGTCAACATCAAAAAATTTCAACATTTTTAAATGCTTTTCTGTTAAAGCATCATATTTATCTTTCCAATTAACCAACTCTAAATCGCCAACCCTAATACCGTTTCTACCTGTTTTATCCATGTAAGTCGGTCCAATTCCTTTTAAAGTAGAGCCTATTTTAGCTTTTCCTTTTGACGTTTCTGAAGCTGCATCAAGCAATCGATGTGTAGGTAAGATTAAATGGGCTTTTCGAGAAATGAATAATTTAGATTTAAAGTCGATATTGTATTGCGACAAATTATCCATTTCTTTTTTAAATATTACCGGATCAATTACAACACCATTACCAACAATGTTAATTGCCTGGTCATGAAAAATACCTGATGGTATTGTATGTAATACATGTTTATTGCCATCAAAAATTAGTGTGTGCCCTGCATTTGGCCCTCCTTGAAAGCGTGCTACGATGTTGTAGTTTTTTGTAAGAACGTCTACAATTTTACCTTTGCCTTCATCACCCCATTGTAATCCAAGTAATAGATCAACCATTTATTATGTTTTTTTAAATTTTAATATTCGTTTTGAACTTAGTAAATTAACCTATGAAAAATAGTTAATCTTTGGCAGTATTTTTATGTCCATAAAAGTACAATGAATGATTATCAACAGAAATATCAAAAACTTCTTCAATAGTTTTTTTAATTAGTTGAATTCTAGGATCACAAAATTCAATAACCTCACCAGTATCTGTTAGGATAATGTGGTCATGTTGCTTATCGAAATATGATTTTTCATAATGTGCCTGATTTTGACCGAATTGATGTCTTCTCACCAAGCCACATTCTAATAACAATTCAATTGTATTATAAAGAGTTGCCCTACTTACACGATAATTTTTATTCTTCATGTCAATATATAACGACTCAATATCAAAATGATCATTATGGTCATAAATTTCTTGAAGAATCGCATAGCGTTCCGGGGTTTTCCTATGGTTGTTTTTACCTAAAAAAACCGTAAATACATTCTTTACAATTTCTTGATTATTAGATTTATTCATTATCCTTATTCATAATAATATTGTCAAACAAATTTACATTTTAAATAACAGCAATTTATAAAGGTTTTTGAAAAAGATTAACAACTTTTAAACAACTTATTTATTAAGTCGAATTACCTTATCTATCCCTTCAATTTTCTTAAGTCGGACAATTAATTTTTTGAGTTGATCATTATTTTTAATACCAACAACAATTTTTCCATCAAACATGCCATTATTAGTAGTCATATTAAGATTGTTAATATTAACATTCATACTACTCGAAATAATACGTGTAACTTCACTAACAAGTCCAACTTTATCAAATCCTGTTATTTTAAGTAAAACGTTATGTTCTTGCTGTGTCGAATCTATCCATTTTGCGGGCATAATTCTATAAGAAAACTGTGATTGCATACTTATTGCATTCGGGCAATTTTGTTTATGAACTTTAATTCCTTCTGAAACTGTTACAAATCCAAATACTTTATCTCCGGGTATTGGATTACAGCATTGTGCCAATTTATATTCCAGTTTTTCTTCATCTTTTCCAAAAACTAATAGATCATAGTTGTTTGTAAGCTCTTCATTTTTATTTTCAAATTCAACTTTGCGTTTCCTTTTAATTTTACTTTTGAAAAAAGAGTAAAAGGCGTTGCTCCTTTGACTTACAAAATTTTTAAGCTGCTGGTTATCAATAGATCCATTGCCAAATCTGTAAAATAGATCTAAACTTGTTCTAAGCTTAAAAAAATTAACTAACTCGTTAGTTGTTTTTTCATTTAATGTTATTTTAAGGTGCTTTAATTTACGCTGAAGTATCTGTTTACCTTCTTTGGCAATTTGTTTTTGCTCTTCTTTTAGAATGGTTTTAATTTTAGATTTGGCTCGGGCTGTTTTTACAATATCTAACCAGCTTAATTTGGGTTTTTGAGAATTGGAAGTAATGATTTCAACTTGATCTCCACTTTTTAGTTCATGGCTTAATGGAACTAATTTGCCATTGACTCTGGCTCCCCTACATTTCATTCCAACTTCAGTGTGAATAGAAAAGGCGAAATCAATAGGTGTTGAACTTTTTGGAAGTGATTTTATATCTCCGTTTGGCGTAAAAACGTAGATCTCTTTAGAATATAAGTTAAGTTTAAATTGTTCAACAAAATCAACAGCATTTATATCAGGATTTTCAAAGGTTTCTTTGAGTTTATTAAGCCAACTTTCTAAACCACTTTCTTTATCACTTCCATGTTTATATCTAAAATGAGCAGCATATCCTTTTTCAGCAATTTCATCCATTCGTTCTGACCGGATTTGAACTTCAATCCACCTGCCTTTAGGTCCCATTACGGTAATATGTAATGATTCATACCCAGTCGATTTTGGCTGAGAAATCCAATCTCGTAACCTCTTTGGGTTAGGACTAAAAATATCTGTAACAATTGAATAGATTTTCCAAGCATTAAACTTTTCTTGTGATAAATCGGAATTATAAATAATACGGATAGCAAATTTGTCGTATACTTCGTCAAAAGAGACATCTTGATCGAGCATTTTTTTACGAATAGAATAAATTGATTTAGGTCTTCCCTTAATTACATATTCAAAATTTTCTTTATCAAATGTGCTTTTTAAGATTTTGGCAAACTCTTTTATATATTTATTCTGTTCTTCTTTACTTTCTGTAATTCTAGTATAGATATCGTTATATACTTCAGGCTCTGTATATTTTAGACCAAGATCTTCTAACTCAGTTTTAATATTGTATAATCCTAATCTATGAGCAAGTGGCGCGTATATGAATAATGTTTCTGAAGCAATTTTTACTTGCTTAATTTTTGGCATAGAATCCATCGTCTGCATATTGTGCAAACGATCTGCGATTTTTATTAAAATAACCCTAACATCATCATTTAATGTTAAGAGCATTTTTCTAAAATTTTCTGCCTGGATGGAAGCGTCTTGATCTTTTTTAAGACTTGAAATTTTGGTTAACCCATTTACGATTCTAGCAACAGTTTCTCCGAAAAGACGTTCAATATCTTCTAAGGTATAATCCTCAGAATCTTCAACAACATCGTGAAGCAATGCACAAACTATAGAGGTTCCGCCAAGTCCAATATCGTTAGCAACAATTTTTGCAACAGCCATTGGATGATAGATATAAGGTTCTTTGGTTTTTCTCCGTTGATCTTTATGAGCATCGACAGCAATTTCAAATGCCTTACGTATCAATTCTTTATCTTTTTTAGATAAAGTCTGATAAGTAACACTCAGCATATCTCTGTAGAGTCTAGCTATTTCCTTATTTTCTTCTTCTATCGTTGTGACGTATGCCATAGTTTAAAAATAGCATAAAGATTTTTACTGAACAAGCGCAAAAGTTTATTTTTTTAAGAAATTAAATGCTGAACACGCTGCAGTAATGTAGGATGAGAATAATGCATAAACACATATGATTTATGAGGTGTAAGATTGCTCAAACTATTTTTTGATAATTTTTTTAAAGATTTAATTAATGCAGTTTCCCCAAAATTTATTTTAGCGTAATTATCAGCTTGATATTCAAATTTTCTGGAGATGTAGTTCATAATTAATCCTGTAATTTCAGAAATGGGCGTGTATAAGACCCCAAACGCAATTAGACCAATATGAAAACTGGGTTTTGTAACAGATAATGCATTAGATAATAATGTACTATCGATAAAAAATGAAAAAATGTATAAGGTTAGACCAGTTAATAGTAATGACAATATCATATTAAATATAACATGATTTTTTTTATAATGACCTACTTCATGCGCTAAAACAGCTACAATTTCATCTGTCTCTAAATCATTAATAAGGGTATCATATAGTACTATTCTTTTCTTTTTGCCAAATCCTGTAAAATATGCATTAGCCTTAGTAGAACGCTTTGAACCATCAATTACAAATATTTTATCTAATTTAAATCCGACTTTTTGGGCAAACTTTTCTAACTGAGTTTTAAGTTCACCTTCTTGTAAAGGAGTTTGTTTGTTAAATAGAGGAACAATTAGAGTAGAATAGAACATGGTCATAAATACTGAAAATATAGAAATGAAAACCCACGTATATATCCAAAAACTTTTCCCTGTTTGTTGATAAAACCAAACTATAAGAGCTAAAATACCGCCTCCAAGAATGATCATCAAGAACCATCCTTTTAATTTATCCATAAAAAATAATGTCTTTGTTGATTTATTAAACCCATATTTTTCTTCTATGACAAATGTTTTATAATAAGATAAGGGTGAGGTAAGAAGATCGCTTCCTATCATTATGACACCAAAGAAAATTAGCGCAATTATAATTGGATTATCGCTATAACTTCTGGCAAATTGATCAACGAAAAAAAAACCTTCAAAAAAGAAAAACGCAATAGTTAGTACAAATGAAAAGAAAGAAATGATCATTGAAAATTTGAAATTTTCTTTTTTATAATCTTGTGATTTATAATATTCTTTATCATCATAAACATCATTTAAAACTTTAGGAATTTCATCGTCAAAATGTTTAGAGTTTAAATAGTCTAAATATTTATCAACCATAAAATTAACAACAAGAATGGCGATAATAATAAAAAATATGTATTGAGATGTCATTACTTTATTTTTAGTATACGTTTTGCAAATCTATATTTCTTTTTCCAATATGGATTATTTAAGTTTGATTTAATAACTCCTTTAGATGTTGAGCTATGAATAAAATCCTTGCCTCCAATAAAAATACCCACATGATCATATTTTCTAGAAGGTCTAAAAAAAACTAGATCCCCTGGTTTTAATTTTCGTTTTGAGACTTTTTTGCCTAATGTGGCCATGGCTTGTGCAGTTCTGGGTAAGTTTATATTAAAAGCATTTTTATAAACTGTAAGTGTAAAACCGGAGCAATCAAAGCCTCTTCGATCAGTTCCGCCATATTTGTATTTAATGTTTTTAAATTGTTGAAATTGCGATTCTAGCTTGGCTTGGTTTACGCTTGCCGTAGTTCTTTTGGTAGCGTTACAACTACTCATTGTTATGATGAGGACAAGAATTATTAAATACCAAAATTTCTTCATTTCATCTAAAATTACGCTGCCTTTTCGCCTCAAAAATAATAATTGCTGCCGAAACGGATACATTTAACGAATCTATTTGTCCTTGCATTGGGATAATTATATTTTCGGTAGACTTCTCTAACCATTGGTTACTTAAACCTATAGCCTCAGTACCTACAACAATAGCACTTGCGCTTGTGAAATTTACATTTTCGTACGTTTTTGAAGCCTTTAATGAAGCACAATAGATATCAATATTATGTTCCTTCAGAAAATCAATGATCTCTAAACTAGAACCTAAAGCAATCTGATTGGTAAAAAGACATCCCACACTTGATCTGATAATATTAGGATTATACATGTCTGTTTTAGGATTCGCGATAAATACTGCATCAACATTGGCAGCATCAGCAGTTCTTAATAAGGCACCAATATTTCCTGGTTTTTCAGGCGCTTCGGCTACTAATACTAGAGGATTTTTATTTTTAAAAGTGATATTTTGCAATGTTAGATCTTCACTCTTTGCAATAGCAATTATACCCTCGGTAGTATCTCTAAGAGCTATTTTTTGATAGACTTCTTTACTTATCTTAATAATCTCCGTATTACCAATATTATAAAGTTTTAGCTCGTTAATATCAAAAATTAATTCGCAAAATAGAATTTTATGAAGTTTGTAAGAGCCTTTCAGAGCTAAGGAAATTTCTCGTTTACCTTCAATGCAAAAGAGTCCTGATTTTTTTCTATCTCTTGACTTTTCTTGTAGTGATAAAATTTCTTTGATCAACGGATTTTGTATGCTTGTAATTTCTTTATACACAATTTAAGTTTGTCAAAAGTAAAAAAACTCCAGAGAAGGAGCTGTAAAATGTTATGAATCTTAAATGAAAATGTAAAAACCAATAGGCTATTCTACTCCATATTTGATGTTATATGCAACTAACAAGTTTACCATTTTGCTATAACTTTTCATACCATCTTTCTGTTGATTTGCCTTTAAATAATTATCATAAAATAATTTAAAAAAGGGCTCGAGATCATTTTGATAAGATTGCCAAAAATCTTGTGACTCTACAATATTTTTAATAACTCCTTTAGGTATTTTATCAATAATTACTTTAGAAGCCAAAGTGTCTTTAAAATGGATGGCGGCTACAGAATATCTCAATGCCATTAAATATCCTGAATAGTTAAAATATAGATCATCACTTTTTGTTGCGGCTAAAAACCCTATAAAATTAGTTTCACTTTCTGATGCTATTCCCAATTGATGTGCGACTTCATGACTACTGATCATTGGTAAACTAACTTTTGGCACCAGATAATCTACTTGTGCCTCGCCAGAAAACGGATTGTAATAACCTGAAAATCCCATATAGGTAAGAGGCAAACTGAACATTGATTTTTTTAACGATGTTTTTTGATATTTGAATTGAGGATATTCTTTAGCCAATGCGGTATAACCTAATTCCGTTTTTGAAATAATTTCATTTTTTGAATACGGTATTTCAACTCTTAAGGTGTCATTTACAACAAGTAGTAGTTGGGTTTGCTTTACTCTATCTAATAAGTTATGAGTCAAGTTAGTTAACTCCTCTAAAGTATATTCTTTTTGTTCAAGTTTCAATGTTTGAAATAAGGAATTTCGATGATAATTCATTCCCCATAGTAAATGAAATAAAAAATAGAAAACCGATATATATGCTCCAAATTTAAACAGATGATATTTTGCGTCTTTGAATTTATGTCTAATGAATTGAACAATGGAAATAATTAAAACTAGCCCTAATAAAAAATAATAAATATCTCCTATTGAAAAGGGGATCCAGCCAAAAAGCCATCGAAATAATTTAGAAATTAAAGGATAAACTCCATTAGAATAATATTGTTCAATTTGATTTGGAAAATTTGAAACTAATTTTACTAAAAGTAATTGTACAACTAAAAATAAGCTAAGTAGTTGATATAACGCTAGTTTCTTCATCCGTCAAAAATACTAAAAAAATATGCTAGAATTGAATAACAAAACTTATTAACAAAAGATTCACTTGTTAACATAATCTGTGTACAAATTTAATTGTATCTTAGAGAGTATTTTTTAGTATAAAAAATTACATTTGCTAAATGGAAAAACTACAACCGCTACATTCAAAAGGCTTCAAAAAAGGCACTTTAATTAATCTGGAGAAAGGGAAATTACCACCCCAAGCAGTTGATTTAGAGGAGGCTGTTCTCGGAGCGATGATGATTGATAGAAAAGGAGTAGATGATGTTATTGATATTTTGCATGGTGAAACTTTTTATAAACAAGCGCATCAATATATTTTTGATGCGATGTTCAAATTGTTTAATGGTTCTGAACCCATAGATCTACTTACAGTTTCCAACCAACTGCGCAAAGAGGGAAAATTAGAGAGCGCAGGCGGAGATTTTTATTTGGTTAACCTTACACAAAAAGTATCTTCCTCAGCACATATAGAGTTTCACGCACGGGTTATTCTTCAAAAATATATTCAGAGAAGATTGATCAGTATTTCCAGTGAAATTATTGACGAGGCTTATGATGAAACGACGGATGTTTTTGATTTATTAGATTCTGCTGAAACCAAATTATTCGATGTAACTCAAGGAAATTTAAAGAAAAGTTCTGAAGCGGCAGAAGGATTAGTTTCACAAGCACTTAAAAAAATTGAAGAAATTGCCAATAAAGAAGGTATGAGTGGTGTGCCTTCTGGTTTTGCTAAACTGGATAATTTAACTTCTGGATGGCAACCCTCAGATTTAGTGATCATTGCAGCAAGGCCTGGTATGGGTAAAACGGCCTTTGTAATGTCGATGGCAAAAAACATTTCTATTGATTTCGGATTACCTGTAGCCATATTCTCCTTAGAGATGTCTTCTGTTCAGTTGATTACGAGAATGATTTCTAGTGAAACGGGTATTTCTTCTGGAAAATTAAGAAAAGGAGATTTACAACCTCATGAATGGGAGCAATTAAATGTAAAAGTTAAAAATTTATCTAACGCTCCAATTTTTATTGACGACACTCCGTCTTTATCAATATTTGATCTACGTGCTAAAGCAAGGCGTTTAGCCTCTCAACAAGGTGTTAAATTAATAATTATTGATTATTTACAGTTGATGACTGCTGGTACAACCACGAAAAGTATTGGAAATAGGGAGCAAGAAATATCAGCAATTTCTCGTAATTTGAAAGCACTGGCAAAAGAATTGAATATACCGGTAATTGCTTTATCACAGTTATCTCGGGCAGTAGAAACAAGAGGTGGAAGCAAGCGTCCATTATTATCAGATTTACGTGAATCTGGGGCCATTGAGCAAGATGCTGATATTGTATCTTTTATTTACAGGCCTGAGTATTATGGTCAAACTGAATGGGATGACGAAGAACGTACACCTTGTGAAGGTCAAGCTGAGTTTATAGTAGCGAAACACCGTAACGGAGGTCTGGAAAACATTAAACTCAAATTTACTGGTCATTTAGCCCAGTTCTCGAATTTAGAAGAATCCTTTGCGACAGAATTCCAATCAAAAATGAACGATTTCATTACTCCAAATCTGCCAAGTGCAGAAGACGTTTTTGGTAAGGATGAAGATGATGGAGACGTTCCTTTTTAACAATGACTTTTTTACAAAAAAAATATTGGAGCAATAAAGTAGTATTGTTTGTAGCAATGCTAATGGTATCCTATATTTCACATGCCTCTTTTATTTTAATTCCAATGGATGATATTAGTCAAAAAAATCATCTTAAAGCTTACGGAATTACTTTTTATTCTTTACAAAAAGGGAATAATGTAAAGTGGTTATTAAATTACCGGGGAGGGTCCTTTTTATTAGAAGATGTTGCTAACTTTAGAAACGAATGTAAAATTAGAGGGGTGTCTTATGAGGTTATTTCTGACACTGAAGCTTTACAAATATTAGAACAAATAGCTAGCCCTTCTCAAAATATGGAGGCAGTTATTTTAGAAAAAGCACCTAAAATTGCTGTGTATTCTCCTAAAGACAATGTTCCATGGGATGATGCTGTAACCATGGTATTAAATTACGCTGAAATACCCTACGATGTAATTTATGATGAAGAGGTTTTACAGGATAAATTGCTATTGTATGAATGGTTACACTTGCATCATGAGGACTTTACCGGCCAGTTTGGCAAATTTTACGGGGTATACAGAACGACACCATGGTATATAGAAGCCAAACGTGATGCTGAAAATTTGGCCAAAAAATTAGGCTACTCTAAAGTGTCTCAAGAAAAATTGGCCGTTGCTTTACGTATCAGAGATTATGTAATTGGTGGTGGATTCATGTTCGCAATGTGTTCTGCTACAGATAGTTTTGATATTGCATTGGCTGCTGAAGGAGTCGATATTTGTGAGCCAATGTTTGATGGAGATCCGTCTGAACCGAAGTTTCAACAAAAAATTGATTTTTCCAATACTTTTGCATTTACAAAATTTGAATTATCCAGAAATCCCGCCGAATATGAATTTTCATCGATTGATATGACTCGTAAACGGAAGATTCAACGAACTGAAGATTATTTTTCATTACAAGAATTTTCAGCAAAATGGGATCCTGTCCCAACAATGCTATGTCAAAATCATACCCAGCTGGTAAAAGGGTTTATGGGGCAAACTACAAGTTTTGACAGAAACAGTGTAAAATCAACAGTATTGGTTATGGGCGAAAATAGAACTAATAGTGAGGCTCGTTATATTCACGGTGTGAAAGGGAAGGGCATGTGGACTTTTTATGGGGGCCATGATCCGGAAGACTATACCCATAGGGTAGGAGACCCTAAAACCGAATTGGATCTGCACCCAAACTCTCCCGGCTATCGTTTGATCTTAAATAATGTATTATTCCCTGCAGCAAAGAAGAAAAAACAAAAAACATAATCCCAAAAAAATTATTTAAAAAAACCTTCCAAAGTTAAAGGAAGGTTTAATAGGAATAAAATGTTTTTGAATAACAAATTATAATATAAAAATACTTTTATAAAATATTACCTTTTTCATCTGATTTAATTTTGATGGATTTACCGTTTTTTTGCAAGGTGATTTTATAATTTTTTTTAATGCCTTTTTTACAGTGATAATTAACTAAAAACATATCACTTTCAATATTCCAATCAGGATATGTTTTCAAAACCGACTTAACAACATGTATCGGCAAATTAACATCGCTGAATTTTTCTATAGTTTTTATAATGTTGCTATCATTATCATATAGGGCGCTGATCTTTCCTTTAGGAATAAAAAATAGAACTGTGTATGTACGGTATCTATCTTCTTCCAAATTCAAACTTTTTACATCAAATTTTGCAACTTTACGTTCTAATAAACTAATAGCCGGGTGTATGCTATTAGATTTGACACTTTTAAGATAATCATAATTTGTGACATATACTTCTACCTCAGATAACAATTTTCCTTCCTCTTGTGCGAAACATAGGCTGGTTAGACCTAAAAATATTAAACCAAGAATAAATGCTCTCATGATATTTGTTTTAAAAATTAATTAATCTGTTAATTACTCAAAACAAAAGTGAGATTATAAATAATGCAGTACATAATTGCTATGTTGCAAAGAATTGAAAGTTTTTTTTGAAGATTTAATAAAATAAATTGAAGCATCTAAATTATGTTGCAAAAAAGTTACAAATATGGAAATCGATTAGATTTATATCTACCTAGCTGGCTTATGCTGTCCCATTGGGAATCCTACTTTTTTATACAAACGTTTATAGCGTTTATCATTTCTAAGAGGTATTAACAAAGGTTCTTCACGTAACCATATCATTTCAACCTCGTGTAGGTCGTAAGACTTTTGCAGCCATATAAAAGTATTTTCATAATCATTTTTTGTGCAATAATAAAGTGCAATAAACCATGCCGGACTTCCGGATTCTTCGTCTTCATATTTTCTCTGTAGTTCACCTAAATATCTAAGAGCACCCTCCTTATTTCCATTCATTTCCTCATATACAGCCTTAAGCCATAATATTATTGGCTGATGGTCAGGGAATTTTGTCATTATTTTTTCTAAAAGCACTCTAGATTTTTCGTATTCTTCTAAATGAAAATAATATTTCGACGCTTCCCTTAAATAATCCATATCGTCGTTGTATAATCTATCATTTCTTTTTAAAACATTTAAGGCTTCCTCTTTTCTGTTTAGATAAAATAGTGCTATCGCTTTATATGCATACCAAAAGCCGCGTGTAGGGTCCTCTTGAATTATTTGATTTATTCTCGCTAGAGATTCCTCGTATCTACCGGTTTGGATCAAATAGGCAGCAACAAAAGAACTATTTTTATATTCTTTTTTCATAAGATTAAAATCCCATTCATAAATGTATAAACCATCCAATAATCTATTATTTATTTTTTGGGAGTATGTACTGTCTAATTGTTCAGCTTTTTTTAAAAGTCGCTTTGCATTTTGCCATGCCTCTTGTTGATTAGTTGTTCCATAAATAGCACCACTCCAGAGCCATAAACAACCATAATTAAAATAAGCATTAAAAAAAGTAGAATCAAGAGCTATGGCTTGTTCGTAAAAAATTACCGCATTATCAAAACCATCTATTGTTCTTTTAGATCCATGAAAATTAGCTTGTAACCATAAATTATATGCCTCCAATTTATCAGTTGGATTTTTTTCAATTTCTTCCAATTCAGAGGGAGACAAGGTAATATTTAAATCTTCTGCCACTTGTTTTGCAATGTTACTCTGTATAGCAAAAAGGTGATTGAATTCCTCATCGAAAACCATAGAAGATAGTTGTTGATCATCTTTAGCACCGATAAAATGTATAATAATCCGTATAGAATCCCCATATTTTTGCACAGATCCATCAAGTAAATAGGAAACTCCAACTTCTTTGGCAATTTCAGAAGCAGCCAATGACGTATTAGCATATTTCTCCATACTTATCTCAGAGATAACTTTGAGACCTGCAATTTTACTTAAATAATTTTGTATAGAACCCCGCATCCCCTTTGCGAAATATTCATCATCATTATCTTCACTCAAATTTTTAAAGGGAATTATAGCAATTGACTTCTCATTTATTATTGATTCTGTGGTGTCTGCACTAATAATATCTTTAGAATTGAAATACAAGTAATAAGAAAATGCTATGATGATCATTAAACCTACAGAGAACAATAGTATCATCCGTTGTCTGAAAGAGATTTTTTCAATTTTAGAATTTATAGATGTATCTTTATCAGAACTGTTTTGTTCTTTTATTTGAATTATAGTGTTATTTTCTTTAGTTATTGGGTTTTGATGTTTTGCTTCACCTGGAGGGTATCCATAGTAATTATGAAAAGAGGTATTGAAATAGGTCGGGCTTTTAAAACCTACCCGGTAAGAAATTTCAGAAGCGGTAGCTACATTATTCTGTAACATCTTCATTGCTTTTTCAAGTCGGTATTCCCTTATAAACTGGCTTGTTGATTTTCCTGTAAGTTCATGTAATTTTCGATGTAATTGGGCACGACTCATCCCAACCGTTTTGGTCAATTCTTTTACACCGAATTGTTCATTTTCTAAATTTGCATCAAGTACGTCATACAGCTTTATAATAAGTACCTGATCCATTGAAAGTTCATCAGACATTTTAGAGCTATTTTCAAAAGTTTTGTACTTTAAATTATATATTGATTAAACTAAATATACGACATTTTTTATTTATTTGCAATGATTATTTCAAGTACACCTAAATATTAATACACAGATTATTAAAGACTTATTGTTATTTTGATAACGAATAAAAAAACATAAAAACCCTTGAATTTTAATTCAAGGGTTTAACGGTTGCACTGATTTTATGAAAACAATGTTATCTAATCTAAAAATCCTAACCATTTTATAGCAACCGTCAGAAGGATGATAACCACGCCTGAAATAAATAAGAACCTAACTAGTTTATCCCAGAATTCGCTATCATATTGAGTAGCCCTTTTTCTTTTTTCATTATTTTGATTGAACATATTTTATAACAACTTTCCGTATCAAATATAAAGCAACGGCTTCTGTTTTAAAAGAGTAAAACAGAAATTGGGGAAAAATCCCCAATAAAAAAGGGGAAAAACCCCCTTTGTATTTTTGACAATAAATTTGTAAGTATATTTGTATAAATCATAAAATAATATCATATGCCGGAAGCGATTTTTAGTATTTTGTTAGGTATTGGCCTAGCAGCTTCAGTAGGTTTTAGAATTTTTGTACCCTTATTTGCATTGAGTATTGCCTCTTATTATGGAATTATTCCTCTCAATGAAAATTGGCAATGGGTTGGGAGTTCAGTAGCGATGATCACATTGGGAATTGCTACCATTATAGAAATAGGAGCCTATTTGATACCTTGGTTAGATAATTTATTAGATACTATTGCGGTACCATTGGCTGCTATTGCTGGTACTGCGGTTATGCTCTCTACAATGGCTGATCTAGACCCCGTTGTTACCTGGTCATTGGCCATTATTGCCGGCGGTGGCACAGCCACAGCCATTAAGGCCTCAACAAGTACTGCAAGACTGGCCTCCACGGCTACCACAGGAGGTATCGCAAACCCTATTGTTTCAACAGTCGAGTCTGGCACTTCCATAGTGTTGTCAATATTAGTTTTTGTTGCCCCTGTAATCGCGATAATCTTTGTTATTATTATTCTTTGGTTAATGTTTAAGGTATTTCGATGGTTTAAACCTTCTAAAAAAGTAAGTGATTCGTAAATTATTTCAGATATTTGCATTCATTTTAAATTAATAATGGCACAAAAACCATCCATATCAAAAGGGACCAGAGATTTTTCACCTACAGAAGTAGCCAGACGTGAATATATTACCGGTATTATAAAAAAGTCATTTGAGAATTTTGGTTTTCAGCCAATCGAAACACCTTCGTTTGAAAATTCTGATACTTTGATGGGAAAATATGGCGAAGAAGGAGATAGATTGATATTTAAGATTTTGGATTCTGGAGATTTTTATGAGAAAAAAGTTGAAGGGGAAAAAATCGAAAGATCTTTATTAATTTATATCGCTACGACCTATATTTTTAGGGAAACCGTAATGGATTTTTTAAAAGAAATAGATAAGGAGTTTATACTTCCAGAAAAATTTTATAGTGAAGAAAACTTAAAAGTCATTAGAGATATTTATGACGAAAAATCAAATTTATTTTTAAGCATTTACATTGATAATAATGAGTTAAAAGAAAAAGCAAAAGAAGTCTTCAGAAATGAAAGGAAGGATATTTCAATAAAATTATTACAATTTATAGATTCAAGGGCCCTGGATGTTGAGCCTAGAAGAAATAACACAGATTTAGTTGAGTCACATTTGAAAATTGCTGATAGAGGATTTGTAAGAGAAATTAGCAAAGACTTGATTTTAAAAATAAGTCAAAATTTACCAGAAATTGAAGAATTCAGTTCATTACAATTAGCAACAAAAATTTCAGAAAAGGCCTTACGGTATGACCTTACTGTTCCTTTTGCGAGGTATGTAGTTCAACACCAAAATGAACTTGAGTTTCCTTTTAAACGTTATCAAACCCAACTAGTTTGGAGAGCCGACAGGCCTCAAAAAGGAAGATTCAGAGAGTTTTATCAATGTGATGCTGATGTAGTTGGTAGCACCTCATTATGGCAAGAAGTCGAGTTTGTGCAGTTGTATGATGATGTATTTACCAAACTTGGATTAAAAAACACTACCATTAAAATTAATAATAGAAAGATCTTATCAGGAATCGCTGAAATTATCGGAGCCAAAGATAAATTAATAGATTTTACAGTTGCTTTGGACAAATTAGATAAAATTGGCAAAGATGGTGTAACGAAAGAGATGTTATCTAAAGGGATTACAGAAGATGCTATTAAAAAAGTAGAACCCTTATTTAATTTTAGCGGTACCAATGAAGAAAAATTGAAACAGTTGAAAGGCATGTTGCAGAATTCCGATGAAGGAACTCAAGGTGTCAATGATTTGAAATTTGTAATAGATGCTATTAATAAATTAGGCTTACAAACATCACAACTAAAATTAGATGTAACCTTAGCAAGAGGCTTGAATTATTATACAGGTGCAATTTTTGAAGTAGAGGCTGCAGAAGTTAAAATGGGATCAATTGGCGGTGGTGGTAGATATGATGATCTAACCGGTGTATTTGGTTTAAAAAATATGGGTGGTATAGGTATATCATTCGGTCTTGACAGAATTTATTTGGTATTGGAAGAATTGGGCTTGTTTAAGGCCGTAATTTTACCAAAACCAACGATTTTGTTCTTAAATTTTGGTGAGAATGAGGCCTTGTTTTGTATGGAAGCCCTGAAAAAGTTACGTGCACTTGACATAAAATCAGAGATATATCCTGATAATACTAAATTAAAAAAACAAATGAATTATGCCAATAAACGGGGTATTCCATTTGTGGTTTTTGTGGGTTTGTCTGAATTAGAGAATGATAATTTTACGTTGAAAAATATGAGTAGCGGTGAGCAAAAAGAATGTAATTTTGCCGAACTGTTACAAACAGTGAAGAATTTGTAATTTGAAAAATTAATGAAAATGTTTGAAGGAAAAAATAGTAAGTTAATCGATGAAATTGGCGATGATCATATAGCAACATCAGCTAAAACTCCCT
>CAZJCZ010000021.1:0-21450 GCA_964544575.1 uncultured Flavobacteriaceae bacterium
ATGGGCATTTACAAAACTATGGAAAAGTTTGAAGGCCATAAAAAATAAGAGCTGCAAAACAAAATAGCCTGCTGGCCATAGACGGGTATCTAGAAGCGGCGTTACTTTCAAATTGTCCTCGATACAAAATGTTTAAAAAACATGTCACCTGCCTGCCGCTGGCTGGCTCGAACTAACACCATAACTACCACGGAATAACCATACTAAAAAAGAATTACTCCCGTTATTATTATATTCAATTATAATAAAAACTAAACATATTATGAATGTAAAAAAAAGTTTGTATTTAATACTTCTGGCATTAGTGGTATTCTCAACATCATGTAGCAATTCAACCGATGAAGGGTTTGCACCTGAGTTACCTCCTTTGGGCTCTATGGTCATAGATTTTGACGATTTTAGCAATGCACATCAAAGACCGGCGAATGATAAAAAAACCACGGCCGTGGTTTTAGATAATTGGGGCTACTCAAATGTTGTTGTTGGCGTTTGGAATATAGCGCTGATCTCAACATTAGCAGTTCCTGTAGCTTCTTTCAGAACGGCTTTTAACCACGAGGCAGAATATTTAGGAGGTACCAAATGGCAATGGACATATACTGTAGAAGGATTCACAAGTCAGTATACGGCGAGACTAACAGGAGAAATAGAAGGTAATTCAGTTGAGTGGGAAATGTATATAGCCAAAAACGGTATTGATGCATTTGAAGAGTTCTTATGGTTTTCAGGAGTATCTCAAACCGACGTTAAAAGCGGGTATTGGTTACTGAATCACGGTGCTGCTTTCCCTGAAAATATGTTACGTATAGACTGGGGGGTTATAGAAGGTGAAGAAATAGGGAATATTAAATATACCTATGTAAGAGAATTAAACAATGACCGTAATACCGACAAATTTAAAGACAGTTATATTACTTATGGATTACAAGCTGGTGATATGGATGCCTTTTATGATGTTCATGCTTTTGATTTTAACCTAGACGCTTTTGTTGATGTGGATATTGAATGGAGCAGGACAAATTATAACGGACATGTAATGTCTCTCAACTATTTTGAAGATATTGAATGGCATTGCTGGGATACTAATGGAGATAATGTAACATGTCCTTAATTAGAACTGTTATTAACAGATAATATAGAGTCGACTTTGTTTCTATTCTTTTATATCATTCTGAACAAACCAGCATAAAAAAAAAGCATCTTCCCCCAAAGATGCTTTATTATTTTGCTATAAAATTTAATTTTTTTCTTTTAGTACTAACCTCTTTGAAAGTTTATGTTTGTGAGGATAGTGCTTCTGTATATAGAACAATTACTTATCTAAAATTCCCACTATAATTTCAACTTTTTTTTTAATAAGGTGCTTTAATGCCCCATAATTGAGCAATTTTATTAATGGAATTCTCTTCATTTTTTATGACTTCACCATCGGCTTCAGCAATAGCTACTAGATCAACAATTAATGATTGAGCGAATGTTGGATTGAACCATTCCTGATCTTTTAAAAAACCAGCACATCTTTCATATTCATCCATGATCTTTTGATCCATTTGACCTTGTGGTGCAGCATCTCCAATGTCAATATATCGATCAAAGGTCTTTTTGAATTTACGCTCAATTTCTTGGCTGGAATACCGCATCTTCTTTCTTGCAAAGGTTGAAACCAACATTTCTGCCTTTTCTATTATAACTGCAATTTCCTGCTCATCTAAATAATGATCAGTTGCTTCTGCACTTGCGATCATCAAAAATAAACTGCAATCAACCCAATCTGTTGTAGTTTCTTCCAATTTTATAATTCGTATTTATTACCTAAATATTCTTTTTACGTTTCACAACCTTTTTGTCAATGCTCGTCCTTTTATAAAGGCAGACCTTTCTGAGTTATATTTTGGTGAATCAAATTTGACAAATAAATTATAATCACTAAATTACAAAGTATAAAGTATAATAACTATTTAAAATTAGAAAATAGGCTCTTGTAATATGGTTCAATCTTATAAACAAAACCCTCAACTCTTGCCAACCTACGATGCTATTATCATAGGATCTGGTATGGGTAGTTTAACAACCGGTGCTATCCTGGCAAAAGAAGGGCAAAAAGTACTTATTTTAGAACGTCATTATACGGCTGGCGGTTTCACACATGTTTTTAAACGTAAAGGTTACGAATGGGATGTGGGTATTCATTATATAGGTGATGTACAACGACCCAATAGCCCCATCAAAAGGTTGTTTGATTATATAACAAACAGCAAGCTTAAATGGGCTGATATGGGTGAAGTATATGACCGTATTATTATTGGGGATAAAACATATGATCTTGTAAAAGGCGTTGAGAATTTTAAAAATAAGCTTATATCTTACTTTCCATCTGAAGAGAAAGCCATTAGGCAATATGTTAGTTTGGTATTTGCAGCCAATAAAGCCATGGGTAAATTCTATATGCAAAAGGCGTTACCCGAATTTATCAGAACATTTATAGGTGGATTTTTAAGAAAAGGATATCTGAAATATACTGACAAAACCACCTACGAAGTGCTAAGTTCTTTGACCAAAAATAAAGAGCTCATTAAAGTACTTTCAGGGCAATATGGTGACTATGGACTAACACCAAAGCAAAGCAGTTTTGCCATGCATGCCTCTGTGGTAAAGCACTATTTTGCCGGTGGAAGTTTTCCCGTTGGAGGATCGTCGCAAATCGTAAAAACAATTGATCCTGTTATTGAAGCTGCCGGTGGTACTATACTGATCAATGCAGAAGTAGAAGAAGTCATCATCGAAAATAATACTGCAAAAGGGATACGTATGAAAGACGGCAAAATTTTTTATGCCAAAACTGTTATAAGTGGTACAGGGGTCTTTAATACCTATGAGAAACTAATACCTGATATTATTAGCACTCAACATAAATTTAAAGAACAATTAAAAAAAGTAAACCCTTCCGTTTCTCACGCTTGTCTTTATATAGGATTAAAGGGTTCGCCCGAATCATTAAAGCTACCAAAAACGAATTTATGGATCTATCCGAAAGAGGGAGATCATGATACCTGTGTTGCTGAATATTTGAAAGATATGAAAGCGCCATTTCCGGTGATTTATATTTCATTCCCGTCAGCCAAAGACCCTGATTGGTCTAACAGATATCCTGATCGTAGCACCATTGATATTATCACACTTGTTCCTTTTGAGGCTTTTGAACCTTGGGAAGGCAGCCAATGGATGAAGCGTGGCGCAGTTTATAATAGTTTAAAAGAGGTGATCACAGAGCGGTTACTGAAAGAATTATATAAACAACTCCCCCATTTAGAGGGTCATATTGACCATTGCGAGCTGTCAACCCCACTCACAACACAACATTTTATAAATTATAAAAAGGGTGAGATCTACGGTATTGAACATACACCGGATCGGTTCCGGCAGAAATTTCTAAAACCTAGAACCCCTATCAACCATTTTTATCTCACTGGGCAAGATATTGTGACCGCAGGAGTAAGCGCAGCCTTATTTTCAGGATTGTTAACGGCCTCAGCTATTACGGGTAAAAATATGATGAAAAAGATCTTTAAGCCTAGTTAATTACCTAATTATCAAAGTCATGGACGCCGTTTTTCGTATATAAAAAACATACCATTTTATGATAATATTTACAATTATACTGCTTAAAATAAAATTAAATTCATAAAAATCAATTAATTGCAACATTATAAAGTTAACTTTGCGTTTTATATAAATTTAAATTTTTAATTATGAGTAACGGTACGGTAAAATTTTTTAACTCTTCAAAAGGGTTTGGGTTCATAGAACCAGATGACGGCAGTAAAGATGTATTTGTACACCAAAATGGGTTAGTCGATAAGATAACTGATGGTGATAAAGTAAGCTATGACGTAGAGGAAACTGAAAAAGGATTGAACGCATTAAATGTCACAGTAATTTAATATTGCTTCTTGACATTCTAAGAATGTATAAGCCTATCAATTTTGATAGGCTTTTTTTATTTTCAAAATGAACCGGTTACTATAGAACCAAAAAAAGCATCCCTTCCCGGAGATGCTTTCATATTTCGTTAAAGTAATTAAAAGAACGTATGTGAAAATCACTAACCGCTTTCAAAAATTTCACATTGCTGTGTTAGCGCTTTCATCAATAAAACAATTTCAACTTAAAATGTCCTACTTTAGGCCATATTAATACTTGTATTATTGAAGCTACTTCGCCTACACCCAATAAGTAGATTATGTATATCAAAAAAATTAAAAGTCTTAAAACCCCGCAACTTCGACAACTTTCGCCGAGGAAATTTCTAAACGAATACTCCCAATTCTAACGCGTACTAAGCGTAGCGTAGGGAAACCAACCGCGGCTGTCATTTTTCTAACTTGTCTAAATTTTCCTTCATTAACAACAATACCAAGCCAACTTTTAGGCCCATGCCGATCGTCTCTTACTTTGCGGTCTGCAAGGGGTATTTCGTCTAATGTGTGAACGTGGAATGCCTTACAAGGTTTAGTGATATACTTTTGTCCGTCAAACCCAATTTCTACCCCTTTTTGTAATTGTACTATGGCAGCATCGTCAATAAGCCCATCTACCTGGACATAATATTCCTTTTCTACTTTGCTACTTCTAATATGCTCACTCACTTTGCCATCAGTAGTTAGAAATAATAAGCCTTCTGAATTTTCGTCTAAACGGCCAATAGCCATTGTTCTTTCGGGAAAATCGAATAATTGACCTAGTAATTTCTTCCGTTTTTTTCGCTTACCCTCATAAATAAACTGGCTTAAATAACCATAAGGCTTATGCACAATAAAATGTCGATGTTTGGTGTGTTCAGGTTTCATAAGAGTCTTCAGCAAAACTAACTATTTTAGATTTCGAAATTTTATTACCTTTTATAAAATATTAGCTGCCATACCTGCATCATCTAATGCGTCTTATTGAAGATATAAGAAATAACATAGCAACGAAATGAGTACAGTTGCCATTATATTATAGGTGTCACTGTATAAATATTTTATCATTTTTACTCAAATAAAATACGAATTCTACCTCAATTATACAAGCAATATATATGGGCAAATAAAATAATATAGGAATGCTGACCAGCTATAAAACCTAGGTTTTATGCTTGACTATGTAACTTGAGTTACTGATTATCAATATTTTAAATTTAACTTTAGTACAATATTTTAAGAATTTGTATTTCTTTTTTAGTACCTTTAACTCTTATGATAACTCTAGATAAAATAAAAAACGAGGCAATTTTAGAAGATTCCGTACATTTTTTGGAAAAGAGTGGTTACCAAAACATCAAAGCTGACATAAAAGGTTACGATAAGCCAAAATCGTATCATAAAGTAGGAAGCACAGATCATTTGGGCCCTGATATTGAGGCAGAAAGCCGTGGTGTAAAACATTATTTTGAGATCAGTGTGAAATCTGAACGACCACAATTATTGAAGTCTAAATGGCAATTTTTGGACACCTTGTCTAAAATGAAAGATTACCGGTTCAAAATTATTACACGTCGCGGGCATTATAAATTTACCCAAGACATGTTAGATGAGCTGCATCTGGATAAACACCCTATTCATTTGTAATATTGATAAAGCTTCGCTATTACGAAAACCTACTATAAAGTTGCATTGATCTTGTAAGATCATCTAGCAACCGAGTATGTTATGTTATCTTGCGACTTGTTGATTAAGGATACTCATTCATTTTTCTACCATAATATCCGAGCAATTTTGAGATATTAAATACACCTGTAAAATCTTTTAAAATGCACTTTAGCAATATTTTAAACACCAGTTTCGGATTTTTTTTGTAACTTTTCCACCATGACAAAAAAAGAAACAAAAAAAACCGACGACACCTTGTTACAAGATTCTGTAGCATATCTAGAAAACCGTGGCTTCGAAAACATCAAGGCCAATGTAGAGGGTTATGAAAGTCCAAAATCTTATACCAAAGTAGGTAGTGATGTGAGTATTACACCTAACATTGTGGCAGAACGAGCTGGTACTAAACATTACTTTGAGATCAGTTTAAAAAACGATGAGCCAACACTCTTAAAGTCTAAATGGCAATTTTTAGATACTATTTCAAGAATGAAAGATCATCGATTTAGCATTATTACACGAAAAGGCCATTTTAAATTCACTAAAGATATGTTAGACGATCTTCATCTTGATAAGCAACCAATACATTTATAGGTTTCTTATATACCAATTAGATGTAATGTCTGTCATAGTTACCTCAATACTTATCAATCTTTTAACAACGTGAATTCTGTGGATGTCATGATATGTCTATAAAAATTGAACTGACAAATTTGTAACTTTATACACAAATTATTAAATGTAGGATATGTGCTATCATATAAGTCAGACCAAAATAGCAAGACAAATAGAACGCCAATATGATGTAAGCTTACACGATGAAAAGCTAAGAGAATTTTTTGATAGACCCACTTTTCATTTAAATGGTTTCTCGCATCCTAAAATGCTCATCATTCCCCAAGAAGAAACATCTATACTGACAGCTGCCCATTGGGGTATTGCTCCTTCAAAAACACAAGCGGATAAATTAGCCGATTATTATAAACAATCCATTAGGTTTGGTGGTGGACTCAATGCGCAATCAGAAAAACTATTCGATCATTTTATTTATAAATACTCAGCCTTATCCAGGCGTTGTTTGATACCCGTAACGGGGTTTTTTGAACCGCATGAGCATAATAAAAAGAAATATCCATATTACATACACCGAGCTAATAATGAAAGTTTTACACTTGCGGGTATTTATACCATCCTTGACCAGGTAATAACATTTACGGTTTTGACCAAAGATGCCTCGCCACTATTTGCCAGCATTCATAATATGCGCAAACGGCAGCCTGTAATTCTCACTAAAGAATTTGAACAGGAATGGTTAAAAGATTCTCTTACTGAAAATCAGGTGAAAGAGTTGATCACACCTATTTATCCTGAAAATGACTTAGAAGCTTATACAGTAAGTAAAGATCTTTTTAATCCTCGTATTAATAGTGATACGTCAACTATTCTTGATAAAGTTACCTATCTAGAATTGGCAGGTTAGTTTTTAAGCGATAGTTGGCAAAACGCTAGAAGCTGTTCATAATAAATCATTTAGTATGACTGGTATATCATTTCACTCGTCACAACGTCTTTTCAATCCCAAAAATAACTACTCCTTCACCTTTGCCTTTAGCAATTCATTCTGTTCTTGCATCAGTTCGGTAAGATTCGTGAGCAATTGAATGTCTTTAGGTGTCACTACGGTTGTATCTTTAGTATCTTGGGCACGAGTTCGTAAACGATTCATAAATTTCACCACGATAAATACGGTCAAACCAATCAATAAAAAATCAAGAAAGGCTTCAGTAAGTGCCCCGTAACCCACCGCAACTTCTTGCGTTAGAATCGCACCCGAAGTATCAGTTACAGCTTCACGTAACACCAAACTTTTATGTTGTAAATTAATTCCGCTTGATAACAATGATAAGGGAGGGATGAGTACCTTCTTAACTAGCACGTCAATTACTTTATTAAACGATGCTCCGATAATAATACCAATCGCCATATCCATCATATTGCCCTTTACAGCAAATTCTTTAAATTCTTTTAGTAAACCCATCTGTTTTTAAATAATTTTAATATTATTTTTTGCAAATGTATAAGTTCTACCTGGAATCTGACACTTTTTTATAACGAGACTAACTAATGATCAGGTGATCTCTTAATCACTTCGGTAAGCATGCTAATAAAGGTCAGAAATTAATATTTTAATAATAAGTCGGTCGAATCAATAAAAATAGTATCTTTGCACTTTATTAATATTTAATTTTTAACAATGAGTAAAGGAACAGTAAAATTCTTCAATGATTCAAAAGGTTTTGGATTCATTACTGAAGAAGGTTCAAACAAAGAACATTTTGTACACATTTCTGGATTAATCGACGAAATTCGTGAAGGCGATGAAGTTGAGTTTGATCTACAAGAAGGTAAAAAAGGGTTAAACGCAGTAAATGTAAAAGTACTATAAGATATACTTTTTAACGTTTTTTATTATCAAAGCCTATCACATATGATAGGCTTTTTTTTATGTTTTGTTTTCTGATTATCATTGTTATGCAAGGATTGAAAATTTAAAAACTATTTACAACATAAATATCACGGATATTTAGGCGTTATGTATGTAGTACCTGAACATAGAAGAAAAGGTGTCAATAATAAGATTCTTGAGAACTTAGTACAATGGTGCAAGTCAAAAAATACTCATGAATTACGTCTGGAAGTATATAATGATAATGTAGATGCATTGCAAGCCTATGAAAAAGCAGGCTTTACGAAGCATTTAATTTAAATGCGACTGGAAATTAAGTAAACTTTTGAGCTGGGGATTCTAAATAAATTGTATGATCGATTTGTAATTAATATAAATTCTGAGATGCTATTTTTTTATAGCTTTATTTCGTAACTTTATACACTGATAGCAAGATAATTAGAACCTTATAAGTCACAATCATAAAAGTGAATAAAAGCAACTATAATTCATAAAAAAACTGAATATTATGAAAAATTTTCTAAGCCCGTTAGCAAAAATATTTTCTTCAAAGCCATCAATTGAATCTGAAATAAGAGAATTGGCCTATAAAGATTATCCAAATGACGTTGATACACAAAACTTTATTTATCAAAAACATTTAGATGCTTACAAATTTTTAAAAACTGCACAGGATCATACAGTTAAAGATTTTGCGGTTAAAAATTACCCTTCCAATTATTTGATGCAACAACATATATATGATGTGCAAATGGCCGCTCGAAAATTTATGTCTTCAGCTAGCAATGAAGCTGCGAAGACGATTGCTAAAGAAAAATACCCAAAAGACTATACCGCACAAAAATATATTTATGAGGGTTTAGATCAACAGTAAGTATTATTTGAATTTCACGTCAAAAAAATATGAAACAAAATCTTATGTATAAACTCGTATTAAAAAGATCATATTACACAACCCTGTTATTGAGTATTATTTTTACTGCTACTTTAAATGCCCAGGTGGGCGGATGGAACCCTGAACTTGTTAAAGATTCAAAAGAGGCATTAAATAAAATGATACAGAAATCTCCTAAACTTGCTAATTTTAAAAACAAGGCTTATGGTTATGCTGTTTTTCCAAAAATTACTAAAGCGGGAATAGGTATTGGGGGTGCAGCCGGTAGGGGTACTGTATTTAAAAATCACCTGGTTGTCGGTTCTTCCAATTTGAAACAAGCATCGATAGGGTTACAATTAGGAGGTCAGCAATATAGTGAAGTAATTTTCTTTGAAAACAGGAAATCTTTTGAGCATTTTACGAATGGAAAATTAAAATTTGATGCGCAGGCATCTGCTGTTGCGATTACAGAAGGCGCCTCCATTGATGCAGCATATCACGAAGGTGTGGCTGTTTTCACTAGAACTAAAGGTGGATTGATGTATGAAGCCTCTATTGGTGGCCAGCATTTTAAATATAAACCGAAGAAATAAGATATCAATGACAATTTAATAGAGAAATTAGTCGTTGTTTTTATAACTTTCATTATGTAAGATCATGAAAACAAAACTTGTCATAGCTATTTTGCTGTTTGTAAGTTTGGAAACCATAGCACAATCAGTTTTTAATTATAGAATTCGAGAATACTACACCTATAACCAATCAAAAAATGCACTTATAAAGGATGTTGTTGACAAAGTGGCAACTACGCTTATCGTTGATGACTCAAAAAGAATCATACAGTTTAAGATTAGTGGTGTTAAAGAAATAGCAACTTTTGATAAGTTAATTATTAAAGGAACTGTAAAACCTGAAAATGGGATGCCTTTCTTTCACTATGTATATAAAGGTGCCAATAATGATGAAATAAATTTCTATATTTCAAAAGAATCTGCACGTATACAGTCTTACGGCACCATGTTGAAATTATTAGAGTAGTAAAATATATTAATCCAAAAATTTAATCAAATATTAAACAACGGGGTAATCTGCAGTTGATTTTACTTCTGTCATTACAAAAGAGCTCTGAACCTGTCCAATATTATCTATAGTAGCCAGTTTTTTAGCAACAAAATGTTGGTAGGTATCCATATCCTGAGCCACTACTTTTATCAAATAATCTGACATCCCGCCTATGTGGTAACATTCAATAATTTCTGGAAACTGCTGAACATCTTTTTCAAATTTTGAAATAAATGTCGCCTCATGCTGTTTCAAGGATATGTTACAGAATACCAATAAGGACAAACCTATTTTTTTTCGGTCAATAACCGCCCTGTACGAAGTAATGTACTTCTCTTTTTCAAGGCGTTTGATACGCTCAAAAATGGGTGTTGGGGTTAAATTTAATTTACCAGCTATTTCTTTAATAGTTAATTTACTATTGTGCTGTAGCAATCTTAAAATTGACTTATCGGTATCATCTATCATCTTGTAGAATTTTATTCTAAAATTAGCAATATATTTTATATATAAAGAATATTATTCTATATATATACTATTTTTAGATTTTATTACTATTTTTTTATCTAAAATAGGAAAATATAACTTTGTTGCTTAAATTTGATCATACAAAATCAAAAGCCATGAGTACACATAAATTTAGCCCTGAGAGTTTAATGATGAGCCACGGTTATGACCACAAGTTATCAGAGGGTGCTGTTAAATGTCCAATTTTTCAAACCTCAACTTTTGCCTTTAATTCTGCCGAAGAAGGCAAGGCCTTTTTTGAGATAGCCTACGGCCTAAGAGAAAAAGGTCCAAAGGAGGAGTTAGGCTTAATTTACAGTAGAATAAACAATCCTAATTTAGAGATACTGGAAAACAGATTGTGCTTATGGGATCAATCTCAAGATTGCGCTGTTTTTGAAAGCGGTATGTCTGCCATTAGTACAGTACTGTTAGAATTTCTTAAACCAGGTGATCTTTTAGTATATGGCAATCCGGTATATGGCGGAACCGATCATTTTATCCAACACTTTTTGGCTAAAATAGGTGTACATACTTTAGCAGTGCATCCTGATGAAAGTACAGAAAAAATTTACGAACTTATTGCTAAAACAGGTAAGGCAGACCAATTGGCAATGATCTATTTCGAAACTCCTGCAAACCCAACCAATGAAATTGTAGATATTGAAAGCTATAGCAACATTGCCAAGCACTTTAGCACTGACGAAAAACAAGTTCTATTAGCTGTTGATAATACATATATGGGTCCAATCTGGCAACATCCTTTAAAATTTGGTGCTGATATTGTTATCTATTCAGCTACTAAATATATTGGAGGTCATAGTGACTTGATTGCCGGTGCCGTTCTAGGTTCGGCGGAGTTGATGTCTAGAGCCAAAAATTTACGAACTTTTTTAGGTAATATGTTAAGCCCGAATACTGCCTGGTTGTTGTTACGGAGTTTGGAAACCTTAAAAGTAAGAATGGATCAACAAACTAAGAATGCGCAACAAGTAGCAGCTTTTTTGGAAAATCACCCTAAGATTGAAAGCGTTAACTATTTAGGTTTATTGAAAAAAGGGACTAAAGAATACAACATTTATAAAAAACAATGTGAGGCTCCAGGTGCCATGATATCATTTAATATTAAAGGTGGCGAAAAGGAAGCATTCCAATTTTTAAATCATTTAAAGCTCTTTAAATTGGCGGTAAGCCTTGGAAGTACAGAGTGTTTGGTTGAACATCCTAATACCATGACCCATGCTGGTGTTGATCCTGAGCATAGAAAAAGAATGAAGATCACTGATAAGTTAATACGACTATCAATAGGTGTTGAAAATGCGGCCGATATTATTTGGGATATTGAGGAAGCGTTGTCAACTGTAAAAACTGTTATTCGTGATGATAAGGCTCACGCTTTAAAATTGTAAAGGCTCTATATAATTGTTCAATAAAGATCAGCCGGATCATTTGATGTGAAAAGGTCATTTTTGACAATGATACTTTGCCTTGTGATTTTTTATAAACATCATTAGAGAAACCATAAGGGCCTCCAATAACAAATACCAATTGCTTGATACCTGAATTCATTTTTTTCTGTAAAAAACGTGAAAACTCAACAGAGCGAAATTCATGCCCCTTTTCATCTAATAAGATAAGTTGGTCCGTAGATTTTATCTTCTTCAATATCAGTTCACCTTCCAACTCCTTTTGTTGATTTTCTGAGAGGTTTTTAATTTTTTTAACATCAGGAATGATCTCCATTTCAAACTTAATATAATGTTGTAACCTCTGTTGATAGTTCGTTTTTAATGTAACAAGGTTTTTATCATCTGTTTTACCGATACAGAGGAGTTTTATTTTCACTCGATTAAAATTTATTGATTTATTCTTACACTAATTATAAATTTATGAATGTTCGTTTCATACAGTAAATATAAAGTTTATTTTTGCCACATAAATTACAAATCATGATAAGTAAAGAACAATTTGAAAAGGAACTTGATATTATAATTAAAAATGCCATCCGCGAAGATGTAGGCGATGGTGATCACAGTTCATTGGCATGCATTCCTGCAACAGCAAACGGAAAAGCAAAGTTATTGGTTAAAGACCAAGGCACTATTGCCGGCGTTGAATTTGCCAAACAAGTATTTTCTTATATTGACAATAACTTAAAGGTTGAAACCCTTATCAAGGATGGTAACAAAGTTAGTTTTGGTGATATTGTTTTTTATGTAGAAGGAAGTTCTCAATCAATTTTAAAAGCAGAAAGACTGGTGCTAAATGCTATGCAGCGGATGAGTGCTATTGCCACGAAAACCCGGTCATTCGCAGATTTATTAGAGGGTACAAAAACAAAAATTTTAGACACGAGAAAAACAACGCCTGGGATAAGAGCCCTGGAAAAATGGGCAGTAAAAATTGGCGGTGGTGAAAATCATCGATTTGCATTGTATGATATGATCATGTTGAAAGATAATCATATAGATTTTGCAGGAGGTATTACCAAAGCCATTCATCAAACTAAACAATACTTAACAGAAACTCGGCGTGAACTCAAGATCATCGTTGAAGCACGTAACCTTAATGAAATTGAAGAAATACTCCAAACTGGTGGTGTTTATAGAATTCTTATCGATAATTTTAATTATGAAGATACCCGGAAAGCAGTGGCCATGATTGGTAACAAATGCTTAACAGAATCATCAGGTGGTATAAATGAAAATACATTGAGGGCATATGCAGATTGTGGAGTAGATTTTATTTCGTCAGGCGCCTTAACTCATTCTGTATATAACATGGATTTGAGTCTAAAAGCAGTATAATACTGCGGCAAATCAGATTGAGAACTTCCAACAGTCAAATGCTGGTTATATCACTTCTGACTTTCTTTTAACAAAGGAACAAATCGAAATTGACCATGCTCATGCTTTTCAAATTCATTTTCACCTTTACGGATATATAAGGTCATGGTTTGTACATCATCCCCCACAGGAATCACAAGCCTACCCCCTATTTTTAATTGACTCAGCAAGGCCTTGGGTACAAAAGGTGCTCCGGCAGTAACCAAGATCTTATCAAAAGGGGCAAATTCTTCCCAGCCTTTATAGCCATCACCAAAATTTAATTTTTTAGCCACATACCCCACTGTTGGTAAGAATTTTCTGACCTTTTCATATAATTCCTTTTGACGCTCAACGCTATAAACTTCGGCACCTAACTCAATTAAAACAGCTGTTTGATAACCAGAACCTGTACCAATTTCTAAAACCTTATCACCTTTTTTAACATCTAACAATTCGGTTTGAAAAGCAACTGTATAAGGCTGTGATATAGTTTGACCAGCAGCAATAGGAAATGCATTGTCTTGATAGGCAAAATGTATAAACCCCGAATCCATAAATAAATGTCTGGGAATCTTAGAAATTGCGTCAAGCACTTTTTTATCTTTAATCCCTTTTCCTATAATTATTTTAACTAATTGATTTCGAAGGCCTTTATGTTTAGAAGTGTCTTTGCTCATTGATTCTCAAAAGTAAATAATTATTTTAGTAAAAAAACAATTTAAAATCTGTTATTTCATACATTTGTGTAAAATCATTTTTATGTTGAAAGTAGGAGTTTTAGGTGCTGGTCATCTCGGAAAAATCCATTTAAAATTATTGCAACAATCTGAAAAATATGAACTTATCGGATTTTTTGATCCCAATACAGAAAATGCTCAAAAAGTAGTAGTAGAATTTGGTTACCATTTATTTGATTCCGTTTCATCATTGATCGAGGCTGTTGAAGTTGTAGATATTGTTACACCCACCTTATCACATTTTGATTGTGCTAAAGAAGCTATCACTAAAGGCAAGCATATATTTATTGAAAAACCAATCACCAATACCGTAGCCGAGGCTGAAGCCATTAGAACAATGGTTTCGCAGGCACATATCAAAGGACAAGTAGGTCATGTTGAGCGTTTTAATCCGGCGTTTACCGCAGTTAAAAATACCATTTCAAACCCTATGTTTATTGAAGCTCATAGATTGGCTGAATTTAATCCAAGGGGCACAGATGTTCCTGTTGTATTAGATCTGATGATACACGATATTGATATTATTTTGAGTGTTGTGAATTCTGAAATTAAAGAAATTCATGCAAGTGGCGTATCTGTAATAAGTGCAACCCCTGATATTGCGAATGCAAGAATTGAATTTGTTAATGGTTGCGTTGCCAATTTAACTGCAAGTAGAATTTCGTTGAAAAATATGCGAAAATCAAGGTTCTTTCAAAAAGATGCCTATATATCTGTTGATTTTTTAGAAAAGAAAAGCGAGGTGGTTAAAATGAAAGATGTACCAAAAAATCCTGATGAATTTGCGATGATCTTACAAAATGCTGAAGGTATTAAAAAGCAAATTTATTTTGAGAATCCAACTGTTGAGACAAACAATGCCATTTTAGACGAATTAGAAACATTTGCTGATGCGATTATAAATGACACGACCCCTATAGTAACATTAGCTCATGGTGCGAATGCGTTACGGGTAGCACATCAAATAATTGATTGTTTTTAATCTTCTATGTTATTCTGAATTTATTTCATAATCTCATAATTCAAAAAAAAATTAAACTAAATACAACGATATGAAAAATGTAGCAATAATTGGTGCAGGTACTATGGGAAATGGCATTGCACACACTTTTGCACAATATGATTATAAGGTGCAATTAATTGACATTTCTCAAACAGCCTTAGATAAAGGGCTGGCAACGATCAGTAAAAACCTGGATAGAATGGTCTTAAAAGATCGGATTACTGAACAAGAAAAGCAACATACACTTAACAACATAAGATCATTTACTTCTATTAAAGAAGGGGTGCAAAATGCCGGTTTGGTCATTGAGGCCGCTACTGAAAATAATGATCTTAAACTTAAAATATTTAAAGAATTAGATCAGGTATGTCATAGTGATACGATTCTTGCTACGAATACATCATCAATATCTATTACCAAAATTGCAGCTGCAACGTCAAGACCTGATAAGGTGATTGGAATGCATTTTATGAACCCAGTACCTATAATGAAGTTAATAGAAGTAATTAGAGGTTACTCAACCTCTGATGAAGTTACTAACACTATTATAGAACTTGCTAAAAAGCTGGGCAAAGTACCGGTTGAAGTAAACGATTATCCGGGTTTTATTGCTAACAGAATTTTAATGCCGATGCTAAATGAAGCCATTTATTCTTTATATGAGGGTGTAGCAGGTGTATATGAAATTGATACGGTCATGAAACTAGGGATGGCACATCCAATGGGGCCGTTACAGTTGGCTGATTTTATTGGATTGGATGTGTGCTTATCTATTTTGAATGTATTATATAACGGCTTTGGGAATCCAAAATATGCACCATGTCCTTTACTTGTAAATATGGTTACCGCTGGTAAATTAGGCATCAAATCAGGTGAAGGTTTTTATGATTATTCAGAAAGCAGAAAAGCAGATAAAATTGCTGAACAATTTATAAACAGATAAATTCAATTAAAAAATGCCTCTCTTCATCATAGAATTGAGGCATTTAAAACTAAAACTATCTTTAAATTTTCTTAATTGTTTCCTTCTTCTTCTTCTTCTTCTTTTTTAGAAGTCTTATTCCAAATTTTTATTTCATCATCTTTAGTAATCCCAGAAATAATTTCAACATTAACACCGTCAGAAATACCTAATTCTACATCACGTTTTTCAAATTCCTGATCTCCTGTTTTCACTTCTACATAAGGTTCTTCAGTTTTTTTATCAAATTGCAATAATGCTTCTTTTATTGACAAGACACTATCTTTCTTCTCCAATACAATATCCGCATTGGCGCTATAACCAGCACGTACAAAATATTCATCATCTATGGTTAGATCTCCTTTTATTTTAAATTGAACTGCACCATTTTCTTCGGTACCTTTTGGCGCAATAAAATTTAATTTAGCCATATATTTTTTCTTTTCAATAGCCCCTAATGATACTTCTAAGACGGTTCCGTTTTTAATTTTTCCTACTTCAGCCTCATCAACCTTTCCTTCAAAAATCATTTTGGTCATGTCTGCTATTGAAGCGATTGTTGTACCTGCGTTGAAATTATTACTTTGTATTACTTGATCTCCTTCCTTTACCGGAATTTCTAAGATAGTACCTGAAATTTGCGCTCTTATATTCGTGTTAGCGGAACCTCCGGAACCTGAAAACCCTCTACGGATAATTTGATAATCATTTTGTGCATTAACTAAATCTTGTTTAGCCTGATTATAGGTCAACTCAATCACTTCAAACTCTGTTCTTGAAATAACCCCTTTATCATACAAAACTTTGTTTCTATTAAATGAAATTTCAGCATTGCCAAGTTGAATTTGGCCCGAAGTAACCCTTCCTTTTGCACTACTTAGAGATTGTTCATTTGGCACCACTCTAACTTTTGCTATCAAATCACCTTTTTTAACTATGGTACCTTCTATCAGATAAATTTTATCAATGATTCCTGAAATTTGTGGTTTAATTTCAATTTCCTCTAGGGGAGTTACCTTGCCTGTTGCTACTGTTTTTCTAACAATATTTGTTTTAAAAGCTTTTTCAGTTTCGTATTCAATTGGCGATTTACTATTTTTCATGCCTAACCAAATTAATACTGCAATTAAGGCTACGCCTATTCCACCAAATATTAAAGTTTTTTTCATTTTAAATGTATTTATTCTAGTTGATTTATTTATTTGTTTATTCTTCTCTTAATGCTTCTATGGGTCTTATACTGACAGCTGTATGGGCTGGAATTAATCCGATTAACGTTCCTAACACCACCAAGGTTAAAGCTGCTATAAGCACAACTGGTATATCAACCGTAGGGTTTGTTAGTGAAGGGTTTTCACCTTTACCCATGGTGGCATCAATAATCATTAATATGACGCCTCCCATAATGATTCCAAGGGCACCCGCTAAACTTGTTAAAAATACCGATTCCAATATGATCTGTCTCTTGATCTCCCACGGTTTAGCCCCTAAGGCACGTCTAATTCCGATTTCTTTTGTACGCTCTTTCACCGTAATCAATAAAATATTACCAATGGCAAATACCCCTGCTATTAAAGTAGCTATACCAACAAACCAGGTTAAAAATTGCATACCTGTTAAAAAGCCTGTAACCTTACCAAATGCCTCACCTAAATTAAAACTTCCGAAAGCCCTTTCATCTTCGGGATGTACTTTATGTAAATTGCGCAACAACAATTTAACATCTGCTTCGATCTGAACGATATCGAATTCTGGTTTACCGGTGATCATAAACCAGCCTATACTATCACCCCTATTATAAACCTGTTGAAATGTAGTAAATGGTATATGAATATTTCCCTGAGGTCCACCTGAGCCTATAAGGCCTTGCTTGTACATTCCAACAACTAGGTAATTTATATCATTTAGTTTTATGTATGTTCCTATAGGATATACATCTTTATCAAAAAGTTGTTTGTAAATCTCTTCTTCAATGACACATACTTTTTTCCTTTCTTTGATGTCATTAGCGTTAATAAACCTACCATATACCATATCCTTCTTTTGCACCAAATCTAACTCAGGATAGTCACCAAAAACGCCAAAATTTCCTGTTTTGAAATTGTGAACCGCTAATGCGCTACCTTGATGTCTGGGCACAACAAATTCGAGACCTTCAATTTCATTATTAATATTTTCAAGATCCCTCATTTTTAGGGTTAACCTTTTACCCTCTTGAAATCCTTTAAATGGCATGCTCGTTGCTTGGGCCCAAACGAATACACTATTCGTCGCAAAGTTTCCAAATAATCTCTCAAAGTTATTTTCTACACCTTTAGCCGCTCCTAATAACACAACTAATAAAAATATACCCCACATTACACCAATAATCGTAATAGCAGTTCTCATTTTATTCTTACGAATGCTACTGTATATTTCTTGCCAAGTATCTCTATCTAAAATAAAATTTTTCATAACTAATCGTCGTTTAATGCAACTATTGGTTTAATACGTGCTGCTCTTTTAGCGGGAATATATCCTGCAATGGTTCCGGCAATTACCAATATAATCGTTGCTCCTACCACTACATAGGTTTCAACGCTCGGGTTGATAATAAAATAATCTTCTTCTAAACTATCGCCTATGGCCCTTAAGGTAAAAACTCCTATTAACAATCCTACATACCCGGCAATAGCAGTTACAAATATGGACTCTAACATGATCATGCCAACAATAGATCCAGGTGTGGCTCCAATGGCTTTTCGGATCCCTAGTTCTTTGGTTCGTTCTTTCACAATATATACCATGATATTACTGATCCCAATAATTCCCGCAACCAAGGTTCCAATTCCAATAAAAATAATAATTACATCTAAAACCATCATAAAAGCCTGAACATCTCTTGTCCCTTCAGCATAATTTCGAACCCGTATTGCAGATTGGTCTCTAGGATCTATACTATGTTTTTCTTTCATTGTTTTAGTTAGTAAATTACCAAATGCAATTGCTTGATCAACTTTTAATTTGGGATTAAAAGTCAGGCCAAAATAATCTAACTCGTCATTTGGTTTATACATTCCTTGAAAAGTTGTAAAAGGGGTATAGATATATCTTTCATCATTGTCTCCACCCGGATCATTAAATACACCCACTACTTTATAGGAAATACCATCTAAATTTACATTTTTACCTAAAGCATTTAAATTTCCAAAAAGGTCTTTTTCTACAAGCCGCCCAATTGCAATTACCTTGGCTCTATTTTTTATATCCAACACACTTAAAAATCGTCCATCTTGAATAACTGCTGATTCTAAGGGCTGATAATCAGGATATACTCCTCTAACCGTATATTGGTTTTGTTCTCCTTTATAAATAGCTTGAACATTACGACGTTCTATGTTCGGACTAAAAAACTGAATATCATCTTCAAATTTTTTATTGACGAATTTAGTGTCATCGTTTCTAAGCTGAATTCTCCTACCACTTTGCAGGCCTTTATAAGGCTTAGTTGTCGTTCCTGTAAAAAGATATATTGAATTTTGAGAATCACCGGCAAATTGTTTTTCAAATTGGTGTTTTAACCCATTACCAATACCAAATAATATAGTAAATAACAAGATAGCAAACGCAATAGTAAAACCTGATAAAGCCGTTCTTAGCTTATTTTTACGAATTGTTTGAAATATTTCTCGCCAACGATCAAAATCGAACATATTTTAGGCTTTTACTTTTTGATTTATTATTTTATATTTATTCATCATTTAAAGCTACAATTGGTTTAATTCTTGCCGCTCTTTTTGCGGGTATATACCCGGCAATGGTACCGGCAATCACTAATATTATGGTTGCTCCTACTACTACATATTGTTCAACACTTGGGTTTAAAATAAAATATTCTTCTAAACCGCTTCCAATGGCTTTCAACGAAAATACTCCTATTAACAGTCCTAAATAACCGGCCAACGCTGTTACGAAAATTGACTCTAGCATAATCATTCCAATGATTGAATTTGGGGTTGCCCCAAGTGCTTTTCTGATACCTAATTCTTTTGTGCGTTCTTTTACAATGTAAACCATAATATTACTAATACCAATAATCCCTGCCACCAACGTACCAATACCAATAAAAAGAATTATCACGTTCAAAACCATCATAAATTGTTGCACCCCTTTAGCGCCTTCTGCAAAATTATAAACCCTTAATGCCCCTTGATCTCTAGGGTCAATATTATGTTTTTCTTTCAATATTTTGGTCAATAAATTTGAAAACGCCAATGCTTGATCCACCTTTAACTTCGGATTATACGTGAGCCCAAAATAGTCTAATTCATCATTCTCACTGTACATACCTTGTGCCGTTGTAAAAGGTGTGAAAATCTTTCTTTCATCGTTATCTCCACCTGGGTCTGTAAACACTCCAATTACCCTATATGATATTCCATCTAAGCTAATATTTTTTCCTATGGCGTTTTTGTTTCCAAAAAGATCATTTTTAACTAACCTCCCAATTGCAATTACTTTAGCTCTTTGTTTTACATCTAAAACACTTATAAACCTACCATCCTGGATTACTGCTTCCTCTAATGGTTGATAATCGGGATATACCGCTCCAACCCAATATCTATTTTGCTCTCCTTTATAAATGGCTTGTACATTAAATCTCTCAATACTAGGGCTAAAAAATTGAATCTCATCCTCAAACTTCTCATTCAAAAATTTAGTGTCATCATTTCTAAATTGAATTTTTCTACCACTTTGCAATCCTTTATAAGGTTTCGTAGTTCTCCCAGAATTTATATATATTGAATTTTGAGCATTACCAGCAAAATCTCTTTCAAATGTATGTTTCAAACCATTTCCAATACCAAATAATAAGGTAAATAATAATATCGCAAACGCAATTGTGAAACCAGAAAGAACAGTTCTTAACTTGTTCTTACTTAGCGTTTGGAACATTTCTATCCAACGGTCCAAATTGAACATAAATTAGGCCTTTACTTTTTGCTTTGTTTTTTCGTCACTTGTAATAACACCATCGCGTAAACGTACAATTCTATCCGTTCCAGCTGCAATATCTTCCTCATGAGTAATGACAAAAACCGTCATTCCTTCCCGGCTAATTTCTTTTAATAATTTCATTACTGAACCAGAAGTTGTAGAATCTAAGGCTCCGGTTGGCTCATCAGCCAACACCACTTTGGGGTTTGTCACTAGCGCACGTGCAATGGCTACCCGTTGTTTTTCACCCCCAGAAAGTTCACTTGGTAAATGATCAGCTCTCTCTTTAATACCTACTTTGTCTAAATATTTTAAGGCAATCACTTGACGCTCTTTTCTACCCATCCCCTGATAATATAATGGGAGAGCAACATTTTCGAGCGCAGTTTTATAGGTAATTAAGT
>CAZJCZ010000022.1:0-21242 GCA_964544575.1 uncultured Flavobacteriaceae bacterium
GGAAATAGTGAACAATTTATATATTTTCAGTTTTAAGAATAAAAACCGGATAGAAGATTAAATAAAATTAATACCTAACCATAATATGACACAGATTAAACGGAACTAAATTACAATTTACGTCTTTTACGTTCGCGTTTCAATAATTGAAGTTCCCTGTTTGTTTGACCCTCCACAGAGGTGTTTTCTTCAGCACGCCTAATTAAATAAGGCATAACGTCTCGTACAGGTCCATAAGGTAAATACTTAGCCACATTATACCCTTCTTTGGCTAAATTATAACTTATATGGTCGCTCATACCGAATAATTGTCCAAACCAAATACGTATGTCCTTTTTGTCTAATCCTGATTTTATAACTAAATCCATTAATAAATAAGAACTTTCTTCATTATGTGTTCCCAAAAATATAGCCATGTCATCAATGTGCTCAAACATATAACTTAAGACCTCATTAAACAATTTATCTGTTGCTGCTTTATCTTTACAAATAGGATCCTTATAACCTTTTTCTTCGGCTCGTTCGCGTTCTTTTTCCATATAGGCACCACGTACTAACTTCATTCCAACTTTAAAACCTTGATCTTTTGCCCTTACATGTAATTTTTGAAGATAATCTAATCGATCCATACGATATAATTGCAAGGTGCCAAATACAATCACTTTGTTTGTGTTGTACTTTTTCATCATGGCTTCTATCAGATCATCTGCAGCATCTTGCATCCAAGTCTCTTCCGCATCTATCAATATCGGGATACCTGCATCATATGCAGCTTTACAAACCATATCATACCTCTCCCTAATACGCAGCCACTCTGCTTCTTCCTTTTGATCCAATTTTTCCCCTTCGGTTAATTTCTGATAAATTTCAAAACGACCAAATCCTGTAGGTTTAAAAACTGCAAACGGAAGACTTTCTTTTTCCTTACCGAACTTTATGTTATTCAACGTTTTCCTAAAGGCAAGATCAAATTGCTCTTCAACCTCTTTGCCTTCGGCAGAATAATCTAGTACTGAATGTACATTTTTAGAATACATTTTATCAATGGTTGGCATACAATCCTTTTCATTCACGCCACCACAAAAATGGTCAAAAACGGTTGCCCTGATAATTCCCTCAACAGGTAGGTGGGTTTTCAATGCAAATTTGGTCACCGCCGTACCAATTTTAACAAGAGGTTGTCGTTTGATCATTTCAAACAAATAAAAAGCCCTATCCAATTCAGAATCTGATTTTATTGCAAAAGCTGTCTCTGTATTTTCAAATAAATCATTCATTGTTTAATAATCTTTTAACAAAGATACTTAAGCTAACTAATTTTTTCAATAAATTCGCAAGAATTTAATCCATAAAAATTAGTACATGAAACCTATTCAATCAACAGGATATTCTATCTATTTTAAGGAAGATGCTTATGAGCAATTAGATAGTTATTTAACTAATTATCAAATATCTACAGTTTTCGTATTGGTTGATGAAAACACACATAAGCTGTGCTACCCGGAGTTCCTTAAAAGAATCTCAACCAAAAAGAAGATAACAGTCATTGAAATTAGTGCTGGTGAGGTGAATAAAAACATCAATACTTGTGTTGAGGTATGGAAAAAATTGACAGATTTAGGTGCTGACAGGAAAAGCTTACTCCTTAATCTTGGCGGAGGAATGATAACTGATCTGGGGGGGTTTGTAGCTTCAACTTTTAAAAGAGGCATTAAATTTATCAACATACCTACTACCCTCTTAAGCATGGTTGATGCATCGGTTGGTAGCAAGACTGGTGTCGATCTGGATAATCTAAAGAATTTAATAGGTGTGTTCTCAAATCCTGAAATGGTACTTATAGATCCTGATTATTTGTCAACTTTATCTAAACGTGAAATGCGATCGGGTGTGGCTGAGATCATTAAATATGGACTTACTTTCGATAGTAAACTTTTAGTGGAGATTAAAAATGATAATTGGTTAAATATTAGTGATTTAAATGGTATTGTATATCAATCTATAAAGATTAAAAATGAGGTGGTAATACAAGATATAAATGAACAGAATTTACGTAAGGTATTAAACTTTGGTCATACCGTTGGTCATGCCATTGAATCTTATTTTTTGGATCATTTATCTCTAGAAAATTTCACACATGGCGAAGCGATCGCCATTGGTATGGTCATAGAAGCTTACTTATCACATAAGCAGCATGGTTTCCCTTTAACTGAACTTGATTCATTAAAAACTTATATTCACAAAACATACGGTAAAACTTCCATTCCGTCCAAACATTATGATGCCATAGTAGACCTAATGAAACATGACAAGAAGAATAAAAATGGGACTATCCATTATATTTTGTTGAAAAATGTGGAAGATTTTGTTATAAATGGTACAGCACCTACTGAGTTAGTTATTGAAGGATTGAATTATTATAATTCATAGTTCACTTGACTAGCAACACCCTACTTTAACGGCTCTATATACTTCTTCATAGAGAGGTAATATTTTTTCAATTGAAAATTTTCGAGCATTGTCATGAGCTCTTATTTTGAATTCTTCCAATCGTTGATCATCTTCTAAAATGTAAATTGCATTTTTAGCCATAGTTTCCGTATCGCCCACATTACTGGTAAACCCGGTTACAGAATGAACATTTACTTCGGGTAACCCTCCTGAATTTGATGAGATAACAGGTGTTTTAGCTGCCATCGCTTCTAATGCTGCCAATCCAAAACTTTCTGTTTGAGAAGGCAACAGGAATAGATCGGCATAACATAATATTTTATTCACTTCATCGCTATTCCCTAAAAATAGTACCTTTTCTCTAATCCCCAATTGTTTAACCTGAAGATCAGCATTTTCACGCTCTGGTCCGTCACCTACGAGTAACAATTTTGCGGGCATAACTTTTTGGATCTTATCAAAAATAGTGATAACATCTTCAATACGCTTTACTGGTCTAAAATTACTCACATGTACAATGATCTTTTCATCCTCTTTGGCAAGAGCTATGCGTTTGCAATCTTTATCCTTTATACTAGGATACTTTTCAAAGTCAATAAAATTATAAATTACTTCTATATCTTTTTTAATGTCAAACAATCGCAACGTATCATTTCTCAAATTCTCAGAAACTGCCGTGACTACATCAGAATTATTGATGCTAAACTCAACAGCTGTTTTATAAAACGGATGACTTCCTACAAGTGTAATATCAGTTCCATGTAAGGTTGTCACAATTGGTATCTCGATACCCTTCTCTTTTAACATTTGTTTAGCCATATAGGCAGCATAGGCATGGGGTATGGCATAATGGACATGTAATATATCAAGATTGTAACGCTCTACAATTGAAACTAATTTACTGGAAAGTGCTAGTTCATATGGTTGATAATGAAATAAAGGGTATTCTTCAACAAACACTTCATGAAAGTGAATGTTATCCGTTAAGAAATTTAAACGTACCGGTTGTTTTGATGTAATGAAATGTACCTCATGGCCTTTTTTACCTAAAGCAATACCTAGTTCAGTAGCAACAACGCCACTACCGCCCCAAGTAGGATAACAAACTATTCCTATTTTCATTATTGAATTTTCTTTTAAGTCGTAATTATGTAATAATACTTTCTTTTGTCTTCGTATCTTTTCAAACTTACATCAAATAATATTTCTTTTTAAAAGAATTATTAATATTGGTAAATTTGTGTGTTGTAAAATTAAAATTTTTAATGGACTTCGATTATTTTTTAACACATATTTCTAAATTAAAAGAGTTGCCGTTGGGCGGATTAGATTCTCAGTTTAAAATGGCTCCAGAATTGAGAAAAAAATTTTCTCTTAAAGATATTGAAGATCAAAAACCAAAAGAGTCAGCCGTTTTAGCCTTATTTTACCCTGATAATAACCAAACTACAAATATTTTATTAATGCTTCGGGCTAGTTATAACGGGGTTCATTCTGCACAGATTAGTTTTCCGGGAGGCAAAAAAGATGACCATGATAATGATCTTGAGTTTACAGCTTTGCGTGAAACAGAAGAAGAAATTGGGATTTCAAGAACTGAAATCTCGATTGTAAGAAAATTGACCAAAACCTATATTCCACCCAGTAATTTTTTGGTTACTCCCTTCATTGGAATTCTTGATAAGACCCCAACTTTTACAACCAATAATGAGGTTGAAAAGTTAATCGAAGTTCCCATAAATGAATTGTTGGATGATGATCGGTTGATAAGTAAAAATCTAACAACTTCTTATATGAAAAATATTGATGTCCCCTGCTTTAAATTAAATAATTACACCGTGTGGGGAGCTACGGCGATGATGTTAAGTGAAATTAAAGATTTACTAAAATCATTGTAAACACAATAATTTTGTACATTTGTTTATAGTCTTAACCAACTACAACCCCTTTATGAAATTATTTAAGCAAGACCCTTTTGGTAATGCACTTTTTCTTAAAAAATTTTTAATCCGTCTTATAGGTATCGTCTCTCACCAGCGATATCAAAGCTTTAATAAACTCAATATTGAAGGGTCTGAAATATTAAGACATTTACCTGAAACAGGAGTTTTATTTGTTTCTAACCATCAAACTTATTTTGCAGATGTAGCGGCGATGTTTCACGTATTTAATGCTTCATTAAAAGGAAGGGATGATTCAATAAAAAATGTTGGGTATTTATGGCAGCCCAAGCTAAACATATACTATGTTGCGGCACTTGAAACCATGAAATCGGGTATTTTGCCTAAAATATTTGCATATACCGGATCTATATCTATACAACGTACCTGGAGGAATAAAGGTGAAAACGTCAAAAGGCAAGTAAAAATGTCTGATATTAGCAATATAGGAATGGCCTTAAATGATGGTTGGGTAATTACTTTCCCACAAGGTACAACAACACCCTTTAAGCCAATTAGAAGAGGTACGGCTCATATTATCAAAGAAAATAAGCCTATAGTTATCCCAATTGTTATTGATGGCTTTAGGAGGGCTTATGATAAAAAAGGGCTAAACCTAAAAAAAAGAGGCGTGCTTCAATCAATGGTAATTAAAGAGCCTCTTGAGATCGATTATGAAAATGATTCTTTTGAAAAAATCGTTGAACAATTACAATTTGCAATTGAACAACATCCATCATTATTAAAAGTTGTTCCGGTAGAAGAATATGCAAAACAAGAAGCTGAGTTAAACAAAAAAAGAGAATTTTGGGATTTTTATTAACCCAACCAAGCTTTCATCATCCAAACTGTTTTTTCTTGTTCAGAAATAAAATCACTCATTAAGGAGTTTGTACCTTCATCATCAGCCTCTCCTGATTTCTCTAAAATTTTCCTTTCAATCCTTATTAATTCCTCTAATGAATTCACAACAATTTGAACGGCTTCAATATCCTTAGAAATGTTTTTACCAACAGGTACTGTAGCAAGCATTTGGTAATCTTCAAAAGTGTGTAAGGGCATTCCCTGCAGGGTTAAAATACGCTCTGCGATTAAATCTACTTTTTCTTGAGCATCTGTATAGAGTTCTTCAAATTTCACATGTAATTCAAAAAATGATCTCCCTTTAATATTCCAATGCAAACCCCGTAAATTTTGGTAGTATATTTGAAAGTTTGCCAATAGTTCGTTTAAATCAACAGCTAATTCGTTGATTTTCTTCTTATTTAAGCCTAATATCATAGTATTCATAATTTATTGATTTTAAATTCTTTACAAATTTATTGTAAGATTTTTTAAAATCATTATAAATATCATTGATAGTTTTTATATTTTTATCATCAAAACTTATAACAAATGACTATTACTCAATTAAAATATGTGCTAGCAGTTGCTGAATACAGAAATTTTACTACTGCTTCTGAAAATTGTTTTGTTACTCAACCAACGTTAAGTATGCAAATTCAAAAACTTGAAGATGAACTGAATATTATCATATTTAACCGTAAGAAAAAACCTATACAACTGACGGCAATAGGAGAAAAAATTGTTGAGCAAGCGAAGATCATAGTTGATGAAGGCAATAGAATCAATGATATTGTAGATCAGCAAAAAGGATATATTGGTGGCGAATTTAAATTGGGTATTATCCCAACCGTTATTCCTACATTATTGCCTTTATTCTTAAAATCATTTTTAAAAAAATATCCTAAAGTAAACTTAATAATTGAAGAGTTAACCACAGATGATATTGTTAAAAAATTAGTTGAGGGTCATCTAGATGCCGGCATTGTTGCAACGCCATTAGAAAACGAGGCTATAAAAGAACGTGTTTTATATTATGAACCCTTTGTAGGGTTTGTAAATGATAATCATAGATTATTTACAGAAAATAAGTTGTCAATAGATGATCTGGATATTGATGATATTCTATTGTTGGAAGATGGTCATTGTTTTAAGGATAATATCATAAATATCTGTGGTGCTCTTAAAAAAAATACAACCCAACATTTTAGATTAGAAAGTGGGAGCTTTAACGCACTGATGAAATTATCAAAAGAGGGGTTAGGAATGACGCTCCTTCCCTATTTGCACACTTTAGATATAAATGAAAATGACAAAAAACATCTAAGAGAGTTTCATATACCAACACCTTCAAGAGAGGTGAGTGTGATTTATCATAAATCACAACTTAAAATTCAGTTAATTGAAGCTTTGAAAGCTATTATTGACGGTATTATTAAAGGCATCATTTCCTTTAGTGATGTTAAAATAATAAGTCCACTTCAAAAAATAAAAGAGGGGTCCTAAAACCCCTCTTTTTTATTTTACTAAAGCTAAACTTACATAGAGCTCCGGCCTATTTGCAGTATAATCATGCAGCCAAATTCTTAATTCTTGAATTTCATAGGGCAGTAATCTCTTAATAGCTTTTTTTAATTCTTTACAAAACAATTCCACATCAAAACTTACCTTTTTAAGAACTGTTTTGGTGTACTCAAACATTGCTCTTGCCATATTAAATTGGGTTTAAGTTGGGTAGTTGTTATAACGTAAATATACGGATAAAATTACATATAGAAATGTTAAATTTTTAAACTAGTTTGTAATATATTGATTCACAAAAAATTACAACTTTTCTATCTTCAATAATAATGATTTTGCCTTCTTTTCAAGCTCATTACTTATCACGTTAAAATGAGCTTTTTTATCTTTAATTTTCTTAGTGTTAACTTTTTCAATTAACTCATCAAATGTTAAGATTGCTTCATCAATTATTTTCTCAGCTTTATCCGCTTTTTTGGCATCTTCTTGTAATATTTGCCACAAATAGCATTCTTCTATAATATCTGATAATACGTAATTAATATCCTTCTTTAAGTTTTTTACGCTTGCCATAAATTTATTTTTAAAATTTCGACAAATTTAAGCTTATTTGTCCAAAAAGCTATTTAAATATTCACTTAAATATCATCTAACGCATTTTGATAGGCGTCAACAAATTGGCCCACATGATAACCATCAACTAAGGCATGACTAACCGCAATTGATACGGGCATCATTAACTTTGAATCTTTTTTAATGTATTTGCCAAAAGCTAATTTTGGCACTGACTCTTTTTTGACACCAAATAATGGCTCTTTATGACCTGTAAAATTAAACCAGGTCATCGCCGAACAATAAATACAGGCATCTGTTACATGTTTTGGAAATAACTCAGTACTGGTTAATATTCGATTCTTTTCAGCCTCAAAATTTTTAAAAAATTCGTTAAAATTTTCATTAAAATGAATAAATGAAAAACCAAAAGTATTATCTTCTCTTAGTATAGTTGGAGAAGCATGAATTATATCATGAATAATAACTTTATCATCGCGAATTCTATACTTGAAATTTTCTACGCTATTGATTGCCTTCATACAAGCATGCAAATACAAGGCGAAAAAAGAAATATGATGTTTTTTCGAGTAATTCAAAACATTGGTTACATCAAAATCTACTGTAACAGCAAAATATGGGTCATCAAATTGACTAAAAAAACGAAAATGCTCTTTTCTGTTCCAATTTTCTATATCTAATTCTTGCATACTGTTATAAAAATTTTAGAATATCTATGAGCTTCTTAACAGTTTTAAAATCATTACTATTTCCATCATGTTCAACTACTTCGTGAGCCCAAGTAGTATGATATGGTACATGAATAGCTTTGGCTCCTATCTCAAGTAAGGGCAATACATCCGATTTTAATGAATTACCTACCATTAAAAATTCCGAAGGCTTGATGTCTAAATGTGAAAGTAATTTCTTGTAATTATCTGCTTTCTTATCACTTAATATTTCAATATGATGAAAGTATTTAATTAAACCTGACTTTTCTAATTTTCTTTCTTGATCAAGCAGATCTCCTTTAGTTGCTAAAATTAATCTATACTTAGGTTGTAAAGCTTTTAATGTATCTTCAACACCTTCCAACAATTCAATTGGTTTTTCCAACATTTCTTTTCCAATTTCAACAATTTGTTGAATAACAGCTGGTTTGATTTTAAAATTTGAAAGCTCTAAAGCCGATTCAACCATAGACAACATAAAGCTCTTCACGCCATAACCATATAAGTGAAGATTTTTCATTTCCATCTTAAAAAGCTCCTGGTCCAGCTTATTTTCCGTTTCATACTTAGATAACAGTTTGATAAATTTATTTTCTGCTTCCCTATAATAGGTTTCATTTACCCATAAGGTATCATCTGCATCTAATGCTATTACTTTGATGTTTTTATAGGTCGTCATCACTTAATATAGATTTCCAATAATTCTGAATCATTTGTTGAAGAAATACTAAATTCATTCAAAATGGCCGGTATTAAAATTGTTTCTCCATTTCGTAATATCTCTACCTCTTCTTCGCCATAATGAAAGGCTACTTCCCCTTTAACACACATATAAATTACAAATGAATCTTTATTAGAATGATCTATTTTTATTTTTCCTTTAATTGGAATTATATTGGTTGTAAAATATTGACAATCAACTATATTAGATTGTTTATTTAAAGCTTTATTATAAGTAGTTTTATATTCTTCTTGTGCTTTATAGTCTATCGCATCAAGTGCCAGCTCCGTATGCAATTTTCTATAATTTCCTCTGGCATCTTTGCGGTCCCAATCATAAATTCTATACGTTACATCACTGGTTTGTTGAATCTCTGCCAACATTACTCCAGCACCGATAGCATGAACTCTACCTGTAGGAATAAAATACACATCACCTTTTTGAACTTTATCTACATTCAATATCTCCAAAAGTGATTTATGCTGCAAATGCCTCAAATACTCTTCCTTGTTACTATCTTCTTTAAATCCAACTATCAAATCCCCTCCTTCATCAGCTTGCATCACATACCACATTTCTGTTTTACCAAAAGAATTGTGACGTTCTTTAGCTAATTTATCATTTGGATGCAGTTGTATACTCAATGCCTCTTTAGCGTCAATATATTTAATCAATAATGGAAATTTATAGGAAAATTCATTAAAAACTTTTTTACCAACTAAGGCATCTCTATAAATGATCAATAAATTCTCTAGTGACTCTCCTTTTAACTTACCATTAGCTACAATAGAAATATTTCTATCAACACTTGATATTTCCCAGCTTTCGCCAATATTCTTTTCGTCAGATTGTTTATTTAGAACAGTCATGAGCTTTTCACCTCCCCAAATTGTTTCCTTTAAAATGGGCTTAAACTTTATTGGATAATTTATACTCATTAATTTAATTCTTTTATTATTCTTAATGATTCTGTAATATGTTTTTCAGCCCCAAACTGATTTTCGAATATGAATCGAACAATACCTTCTTTATCAATTACATAAGTCACTCTTCCCGGTAAAATACCTAATAATGTGTTCTTTACACCAAATAATTTTCTTACTTTTTTGTCAATGTCAGATAGCAAGGTATACGGTAATTGGTATTTTTCAGCAAACCTCTTATGTGAAGCAACATCATCTGCACTTATACCAATAACGGCAACATTCATATCTGTAAAAGTTTCAAATTCATCACGAAATGAACAGGCTTCTTTGGTACATCCGGGTGTATCGTCTTTAGGGTAAAAATAAATTACCATAGCTGTTCTACCAATCGAATTTTTAATTTCAAAATTATTTCCATTTTGATCAAGTAATGAAAATAGTGGTACTTTATCTCCTATTTTTAAATTCATTTTTTGTGGGTATAAACTTTGAACGACTAAGGCTAGTAGAATTAGTACTACTAGTATTCCAAGTTTCTTTATCATTGCGTAAATATCATCATTTTATCAGTAATAGGAAAATTTGTTTAATTTTGATATTCAATAATTATTAACCAATGGAAAACTTCATAAATAATCTGCCAAAAGCAGAATTACATTTACATATAGAGGGAACTTTTGAACCTGAATTGATGTTCAATATTGCAAAAAGAAACAATATTAAAATTAAATATAAGTCTATTGATGAAATTAAAGCAGCCTATCAATTCGATTGCTTACAGGATTTTTTGGACATTTATTATGCAGGGGCTGGTGTTCTAATAACAGAACAAGATTTTTATGACTTGACCTATAGTTACCTTCAAAAATGTTCAGACCAAAATGTACGGCATACCGAAATTATGTTTGACCCTCAAACACATACAGAACGCGGAATATCATTTGAAACAGTAATTAAGGGAATTTCTAAGGCCTGCCAAGACGGTAAACAAAAGCTAGGAGTGTCTTCATTATTGATCATGAGCTATTTACGCCATTTATCTGAAGAAGATGCCTTTAAAACGCTTGAGCAATCAATCCCTTTTAAACATTTGATCACAGCTGTTGGATTAGATTCATCAGAAAAAGGAAATCCACCGTCAAAATTCAAAAAGGTATTCGAGGCTTCCGTAAGCGAAGGATATATCCCTTTGGCTCATGCAGGAGAAGAAGGTCCGCCTGAATATGTATGGGAGGCATTGGATCTATTAAAGATACATAGGATAGACCATGGCAATAATTGCCTACAAGATAACGCATTAGTTCAAGAAATTGTAAAACGAGACATAGCATTGACGGTTTGCCCACTTTCTAATACGGCTTTACAGGTTGTTGATGATCTGAGGAATCATCCATTGAAAAAAATGATGGGTCTGGGTTTAAAAGTAACTATAAATTCTGATGATCCAGCTTATTTTGGTGGACAGGTAAATCAAAATTATATAGATATTCAAAAGGCTTTAAATTTAACTAAACAAGAAATTTATGAATTGGCAAAAAATTCATTTCAGTATTCATTGTTAGATAAAGCGACCAAACAAGAATATATAGAAGAGTTGCAATTATACTGTTTTAATAAATAATATACTCTTATATAGTCCTATAATAAAATAGTTATACCCCTTCTAAAAAGAAGTTATTAATGATAAAGATTGTTAGAACCAATTCTGAAAATGTTGATTTCATAGAGCTTGTTAAATACCTTGATGCTGATCTAGCAGAACGTGACGAAGAAGACCATGCCTATTATGATCAATTCAATAAATTAGACCGGATAAAACATGCTGTAATTCTTTATGATAATAAAAAACCATTAGGCTGTGGTGCCATCAAAGAATATGAACCTCATGTTATGGAAATTAAACGAATGTATACCTTGCCAGAAAGCAGAGGAAAAGGATTCGCAAATAAAATTTTATCTGAATTGGAAAAATGGTCTTCTGAATTACATTATGAAAAGTGCATTCTGGAAACGGGAAAAAAACAACCAGAGGCAATCCAACTATATAAAAAGACCGGGTACAATATAATTTCTAATTATGGTCAATACTCTCATATTGAAAACAGTTTATGCTTTGAAAAGAAGTTAAATTAAAAGACATAGCTACAACAAGAAATATAAAAAATTACAATGAAAAATATAAATCATCTTAAAAGTCTAACATTTCTAATATTATTTTCATTGAATTTAATAAATTCTCCATTGGTGAACAGTCAATCTCAGTTTGAACCTCTAAAAGTTGGAGTAATAGGGCTTACGCATACACATGTGCATTGGATATTGGGTAGACAAGACCGGGGAGATATTAAAATTGTTGGGATTGTAGAGCCTAACCGTGAACTGGCAAAACGCTATGCAAAACAACATGGCTATCCAATGAATCTAGTTTTTAATACCATGGCAGAGATGATCTCTACCACTAAACCAGAAGCTGTAACCGCCTTTGGAACTATCTACGAACATTTGGAAGTCGTAGAAACTTTTGCTCCTCTTGGCATTCACGTAATGGTTGAAAAACCATTGGCTGTGAACCTTGAACATGCAAATAAAATGAAAGCATTGGCGGATAAGCACAATATTCATCTACTTACCAATTATGAAACATCCTGGTATGCTACGAACCATAAAACTCATGAAATAGTAAATAAGGGTGATATTGGTGATTTGAGGAAAATAGTGGTACACGACGGTCATAAAGGCCCCATTGAAATAGGTGTCAATCAGGAATTTTTAGATTGGCTTACAGACCCTGTTTCCAACGGTGGCGGTGCCATTACTGATTTTGGTTGCTATGGGGCAAATCTGATAACCTGGTTAAAAAAAGGAGAAAGACCATCTTCGGTTACCGCCATTACACAAACTTTTAAACCCTCTTTATATCCTAAAGTTGATGATGAAGCCACTATAATATTACAATATCCCGATATGCAAGGGATCATACAAGCTTCATGGAATTGGCCTATTGCCAGAAAAGATATGGAAGTCTATGGTAATAGGGGTTACATTTATAGTGATAACAGATCAGAAATGCGAATACGGTTAAGTGAAAAAGAAATTGAACAAAAAATAAAACTGAAAGAACCTAAAGCACCCTATGACGATCCATTTGCCTTATTAGTCGCAGTCATCCGTAATAAAATCACATTGCCAGCGTACGATTTATCGTCACTTGAAAATAATATGATCGTTATGGAAATATTGGAAGCAGCCAAAAAAAGTGCTGATACCGGAAAAACTATTGAGCTTAAATAAAATTAATTTAAATGAAATTTATTAATTATGTCTTGGAGTATTTTTCGCTTCTGATATAAGCTAAAATTTCTGAAGATATTTCTTCTATTGGTTTATTGGTAACATTAACTATTGTCCATTTTTTGTGCGTTTTAAAAATTCTAAGGGCATAGTTTAATTCCTTTTGAACGTATATCCGGTCTGAATAATTACCCGTTAATCCACCCAAATGTTTATCTCGAACTTGCCTTAGCTCAGCTAATCTAATCGGATAAGTTGTTAAACAAAAAATACGTTCTGGTGGCAGATCATATACAACATCTGGTAAAGGAAAGTCTAAAATTATAGGAATATTTGCTACCCGCCAACCCTTATTGGCCATATAAACACTTAAGGGGGTTTTAAATGTTCTGGATACGCCTAATAACACAATATCAGCATTATTTAATTCTTCAACACGCTGTCCGTCATCATGACGCAGCGTAAATTCAACGGCTTCAATTCTTTGAAAATAAGCTTTGTTCAATAAATGAAAAATTCCCGGTCTTTCTGAAGGTGAGTTCTCAAAATGATGGGATAACTGGGCTAACAATGGCCCCATCAAATCAATTGTACGAAGATCATGAAGCCGGCCTTGTTCTAAGATTATATGTCGTAAATTCTTTGAAACCAATGTATGAATGATCACGGCTTTCATTTCATAGGCTTCAGAAATAATATCTAAAACTTCTTTATCAGTACGTACATCAGGACGCAAATATGTTTGGACTTCTGTGAATTCAAATTGAACTAATGCAGCTTTTAAAGCTTGTTTGGCTGTTCCGCCAGTCCCATCCGAAACAATGAAAATATGTTGAAGCATAATAGAAGGCTTTAAAAATCCCTAAAAAACATTTTGCTAAGTCTATTTTTCGATTTACCTAAGTTCACTCACCGCTATAACTCACAAAATTTCGAGGAGTCTCGTAGAGCGTAACAGAAAGTTTATTTTTATTATCGATTTTAGAACGTAGTTTATTCCAAATGACAACAACTATATTCTCAGATGTTGGGTTCAGAGTTTTAAATTCTGGTACTTGTTCATTTAAGTTTTTATGATCAAAGGCATCTTCAATTTCAGTACGGATCATATCTTTTAATACTTTCATGTCAATCACAAATCCTGTAATCGGGTCTATTTCGCCGGTAACAGAAACCACAAGATCATAATTATGTCCATGATAAAAAGGATTACTGCATTTTCCGAAAACAGACAGGTTTTTTTCATCAGACCACTCTGGCCGAAATAATCTATGTGCTGCATTAAAATGTGCCTTTCTGCTAACTGTGACTATCATACTAACTCTTCTTGTAAATGCTTATAAAATTTATCAAAAATTATTTTAAACCACTCGGTATATATATCCGGGTTTAGTTCCATATCAACTTTAACCTGTTCTAAAGTCATCCATTTAAAATTATTGACTTCATCAATATTTATATTAGGGTTTTCGTTATATGTTCCTACTAAAACATGGTCAAACTCATGCTCGGTAAGTCCGTTGTCAAAAGATGCTTTATAAATAAAGGAAACCACATCTTTCAGCTCCGTAACAAATCCCATTTCTTCAAACAAACGTCTTTTACCGGCCTCAATATTACTTTCCCCAGCCCGCTGGTGACTACAACATGAATTCGTCCAAAGTAATGGTGAATGGTATTTAGACGCAGCACGTTGCTGCATCATCAGTTCACCTGAATCATTCAAAATAAAAACGGAAAAAGCTCTATGTAAAACACCTTTTTCATGCGCTTGTAATTTTGGCATCGTACCAATTTGCTCATCCTTCTCATTAACCAATATAACTTGTTCCTCTAACATAAATTTTAAATTGAGGCAAAGTTACAAAGTTTTCCTTGAATCCATTTATCTTTGCTTGGTAATAAACAGGATTCGTAAAATTATGAGGTTATTAAATGTTTTGGTTTTTATTGGCTTATTAATAATCAGCCTAAGCTGTAATGATAAAAAAAATAATAAGACCGATATTAAGCAAGTTCCTAATAATGAAAAATCGAATATAGTATCAAAAAAGAAAATAGAAATAGAAATAAAAACGAAACCTTCAGATTCTATCACAAGTAAAAATGCTATTGATTTTTTAATTGCTTATGACGAAGAACATAAAGAAAATAAAGTTTTATTGAAGACTCGTTTAGGGGATATAACCATTCAATTATATGACGATACCCCTTTACATAGAGCTAGTTTCATTTTTTTAACTAAAGTTGGCTATTTTAATACAACCTGTTTTCATAGGGTAGTTCCCAATTTTATAGTGCAAGGTGGAAATTCTGAAAGTACAAAGACCTTAAGGGTACGTAATCAATATCAAAACTATACTATCCCCCCGGAATTTAGAGCGCATAGAAAGCACAAATATGGAGCAGTCGCTGCAGCCAGAGATTGGGAATATAATATTAGTAAAAAGTCAAATCCTTTTGAATTTTACATTATTCAAGGCAGACAAGGCGCTCATCATTTAGACAACGATCATACTGTTTTTGGTGAGATCATTTCTGGTTATAATGTAATAGATAAGATTGTCAATTTGAAGGCGGGGCGTGATGAATGGCCTTATGAAGATGTCTTTATTGAAGCAATAATAATTGAATAAATGCTTGTCATTTTCAAATCATCAAATTAAACTTATCTTTGCGCTCCTAATTTCGATTCATGAGTTTTTTAGAGGAAATACAACGCAGACGTACCTTTGGTATCATTTCGCATCCAGATGCCGGTAAAACAACCTTAACGGAAAAACTACTACTGTATGGCGGTGCCATTCAGGAAGCGGGTGCTGTAAAAAATAATAAGATCAAAAAGGGTGCTACGTCTGACTTTATGGAAATAGAACGTCAACGTGGTATTTCCGTTGCAACTTCGGTTTTGGCTTTTAACTATAAAAACAAAAAGATCAATATTTTAGATACACCGGGTCACAAAGATTTTGCCGAGGATACATTTAGAACTTTAACGGCCGTTGACAGTGTGATAGTAGTAATTGATGTTGCTAAAGGTGTTGAAGAACAAACAGAAAAACTTGTTGAAGTTTGTAGGATGAGAAATATCCCAATGATCGTATTTATCAATAAATTAGATCGTGAAGGAAAAGATGCATTCGATCTATTAGATGAAGTTGAACAAAAACTGGATTTAAGAGTAACCCCTCTAAGTTTTCCTATTGGTATGGGATATGATTTTAAAGGTATCTATAATATTTGGGGTAAGAAATTGAATTTATTTTCTGGAGATAAAAAGCAAACAGTATCAGAAGGGTTGGAATTTGATGATATCAGTAATCCTGAATTAGATAAACATATTGGTGAAAAAGCTGCTAATACACTGCGTGAGGAGCTTGAATTGATTCATGAAGTATATCCTGATTTTGATCTTGATGAATATCTTAATGGAGTGCTGCAACCTGTATTTTTCGGTTCAGCACTTAATAATTTTGGAGTTAAAGAATTATTAGACTGTTTTATAGAAATTGCTCCAACTCCACAGCCCAAAATGTCTGACACCCGTTTGGTAGATTCTAAAGAAAAGACATTGGCTGGATTTGTATTTAAGATCCATGCGAATATGGACCCAAAACATCGTGACCGGTTAGCTTTCATTAAAATTGTTTCAGGTACCTTTAAACGCAATGTTCCCTATTTGCACGTACGCCTTAATAAAAAGCTTAAATTTTCTAGCCCGAACGCATTTTTTGCTGAGAAAAAAGAAATTGTTGACGAATCATTCCCCGGTGATATTGTTGGTTTACACGATACTGGAAATTTTAAAATTGGAGACACTTTAACCGAAGGAGAAATATTGAACTTTAAAGGAGTACCTAGTTTTTCACCTGAACATTTTCGTTATGTAAACAATGCTGACCCGTTGAAATCGAAACAGTTATATAAAGGATTAGATCAATTAATGGATGAAGGTGTGGCTCAATTATTTACCCTAGAATTAAATGGGCGAAAGGTCATCGGTACCGTAGGCGCATTGCAGTACGAAGTAATTCAATACCGTTTAGAACATGAATATGGAGCAAAATGCTCTTACGAAAATTTAAATGTCCACAAAGCTTGTTGGGTAGAACCTGAGGATCCTAAAAACGAAGAGTTCAAAGAATTCAAACGTGTTAAACAGCGGTATTTAGCCAAAGATAAACAAGGGCAATTGGTATTTTTAGCTGATTCTGCTTTTACTATGCAAATGACTCAGCAAAAATATCCAACAGTTAAATTACATTTTACCAGTGAGTTCTAATTTAATGTAATCCTACTTCAATAATTTCTTATATTTACCTTTATGAATTCAAAGATCATAGCCAACGGAATTTTACGAGCCATAGCTATCATTTTAGGGGTAGCGCTCCTACTCTATTTTTTGTATAAAATACAATCTGTTTTGGTTTATTTAATCATTGCGTCAGTATTATCGTTAATTGCCAGGCCAATAATTAAATTTTTAAGAACTAAGCTGAAATTTGCGAATACCCTTGCGGTTATCACGAGCATGCTCTTATTTTTAGGATTAACTTTTGGGTTGATCTCCATGTTTATTCCATTGATCATAAAACAAGGTCAAAATCTTTCATTGCTAGATATGAATCAATTAGAGTATAACATTGAAAATTTGCTTGCTCAAGCCAATGAATACTTTTTATCTCGAAATATCGATATCCTTGAACAACTAAAAGGGGTGGACATTTTTTCAAACTTTAAAGCCATTCCTAATTTATTAAATAACGTGATCAATACTATAGGTAGTTTAAGTATTGGATTATTTTCAGTCTTGTTCATTTCATTTTTTTTAATGAAAGACACTTATTTTTTAAATAAAGGATTGCTGGTTTTTGTACCTGATAAAGACGAAACTCGATTTCAAAAATCAATTGACACCATTAAAGACTTGCTTTCTCGTTACTTTATTGGTTTGTTATTCCAGATCACTATTTTGTTTGTAATTTATACTATTGTGCTCTTAATATTTGGTATCAGTAACGCCATTGTGATTGCATTTCTATGCGCGCTATTAAATTTAATACCTTATATAGGCCCTTTAATTGGTGGTGTGTTGATGCTAACCCTAACAATGACCAGCAATCTGGAATTAGATTTTAGTACACAAATACTTCCAACAACAATTTACGTAATGATCGGATATGTTATTGCACAATTAATCGATAACTTCTTTAGTCAGCCATTTATATTTTCAAAAAGTGTAAAATCGCATCCGCTTGAGATATTTCTAATTATCATTATTGGCGGTTTACTTTTCGGAGTCGTTGGAATGATCGTTGCCATACCTGTATATACTGCCATTAAGGTAATTTTAAAGGAGTTTTTGGCAGACAATAAAATTGTTAAGTCACTTACAAAAAACTTGTAGTGATTGTCACTATGAATAGAGTAACAATGTGACGCCCTTTTCAATTGAAAATCTCCTAACAAAATAGCAATAGTACGTCAGATAGATAACTGTGAATAAAGCCATTCTACATAAAGAAGTTCAAAATTTTATCAATACTAATCTAAATACTGACATTGCTAAACTAATATTTAAAGGAAGTCCGTTTGGTGATGTGAGCATTCAAGAAATAGCAACACAAATAGAATCAAAGAAAAGGGCACAAAACAAGTTGCCTATCTGGTTTAATACTCCATTTATTTATTATCCTAATAAATTAAACATAGAACAAACCTCCTCAGAAGTAACAGCAAATTATAAGGCCGACTTAGTTTCTGGAGACAGTTTGATTGATGTAACAGGTGGTTTTGGCGTAGACTCCTATTATTTTTCAAAACAGTTCAAGAAAGTTATACATTGTGAGATAAATGCTGAACTCCTTGAATTAACTGCCTATAATTTTAAAGAGCTTAAGGCATTAAATATAGAGACAATCCATACTGATGGAATCAGTTATTTACAAACACAGCAATCGCCTTCTGATTGGATATTTATAGATCCTTCAAGAAGAAGCGATGTAAAAGGCAAAGTTTTTTTATTAAAAGATTGTTTGCCAAATATTCCTGAAAATTTAGAGATCCTGTTTAAATGCAGCAATAATATCCTAATAAAAGCATCACCTATGTTGGATATAACGAAGGCTATAGACGAATTAAAATTTGTTAAAGAAGTTCATGTTGTTGCTGTACAAAACGAAGTAAAAGAATTGCTTTTTGTGTTGGAAAAAAATTATACAAGTAAGATAAAAATCAAAGCTGTCAATCATAAAAAAGATGCAGTAGAATTATTTGAATCTGAATTTGGAAAATCATCAACATCAGATTATTCATTACCACAATCATACTTATTCGAGCCAAATTCGGCTATTTTAAAAGCCGGTTTATTTAATCAAGTAACACATCAATTAAATTTATATAAAATGCATATTAACAGTCATTTATATACCTCCGATAATTTGATTGATTTCCCTGGAAGACGTTTCCAAATAATGCAAACCCTTCCATATAATCTCAAAGAACTTAAAAAAATACTTCCCGGATCTAAAGCAAATATTACGGTAAGAAACTTCCCTGAAACGGTGAAAAAAATTCGTAAAAAATCAAAAATAAAAGATGGCGGTGATCACTATTTATTTTTCACAACTGATTGTCATAACAAACACGTCATTCTTGTTTGCGAAAAAGTTTAGCTATACTCAAAATTTGTATTCACCCAATATTTAGTATTTTAGTCCTGTTAATAGATTAAACATGGCAAACAAAAATATCCGCGCCCTATCTTACAGAAAAGAATTAGATGATAATCTTTTTGAAAAAGTAGCCAAATTAGCCAAAAAAAAGGCTTCACAAGAAGAATTTCATGAGTTGGCAGAGCGTTTTATGATTGATGATTCTGTTGTGCTAGGTACTGCTTCATTTTATGATTTTTTAAAACCAGAAAATCAAAATAAAACAGTTCATGTTTGTAACGGAACAGCTTGCTTAGTAGCAGGAACCCAGAAAAAACTATCTGAAAATCTTGAAAATTTTATGGATGCCGATAAGATTGGGCATGCACCTTGTTTAGGCCATTGTCATCATAACAATGCTTTTATGTATGATGATAAAACATATTCAGCCAATAATACTGAACAATTAAAAAAAGTCATTTCAACAAAAGAATATCAAGATCATCTATACCATGTTGATTGCAATACGACCCCCATTTTAACCATAAAAATTGATAATTTATCTAATTTTTATGCCTTAAAAGAGCGGTTTAAAAATAAGGCAGATACAGTTATTGAAACCTTAAAAGCGTCCAATTTACGAGGCCGTGGGGGTGCTGGATTTCCATTCTACTTTAAATTAGATACCGTATTAATGGAAAAATCAGATCAGAAATATATAGTTTGCAATGCTGATGAAGGCGATCCTGGTGCTTATTCTGATATGTATTTGATGGAGCACCATCCGCATAAAGTGCTATTTGGAATGTTAATGACGGGGATCACGGTTGGGGCTGATACAGGAGTTTTATACATTCGCGGTGAATATCCTGATTCTATCCGTAAAGTAAACGCTGCCATTGAAGAACTTAAAAAATCAGACCTGTTAAATGGATTTCGATTTAAAATTATTCGTGGACAAGGCGCTTATATTTGTGGTGAAGAAACAGCATTGTTAAATTCTATTGAAGGTTTGCGTCCAGAAGTCCGTGTACGCCCGCCCTATCCGGCTCAATACGGCTTATTTGGAAAACCAACGGTACTATCAAATGTTGAAACTTTTGCCAATGTTCACTGGATCCTTGAAAATGGCGGAGCAGCTTATGCTGATTTAGGAAATGGCAAATCAACAGGGACAAAATTAGTGTCTTTAGATAGTTTTTTTAACAGACCGGGGATGTATGAAATAGAAATGGGCACTCCGCTGAAAACTGTTTTTGAGGAATACGGAAAAGGTTTTAAAACAGATGTTAAGGCGGTTCAAATTGGTGGCCCTTTAGGAGGAATTGTCCCTATGCACAAAATTAATGATCTAACTTTAGATTTTGAATCTTTCGCCGCTCAAGGGTTTTTGTTAGGACATGCTAGTGTTGTTTCCATTCCGCAAAGCTTTCCCATGATACAATTTTTAGAACATCTATTAGAATTCACTGCAGACGAGTCATGCGGTAAATGTTATCCCTGCAGGATTGGTTCTCACCGTGGTTTCGAAATGCTTAAAAAAGCACAGCACGAAAATTATAAAATTGATCGACAACTATTTGATGATCTAATAGAAACTTTAGAAATAGGGT